>JBCCCR010000004.1 GCA_039033415.1 Pseudomonadota bacterium
GCCAGCCCTTCCATCAGCTTGGCGTCGCTACAGGCGTCTCGACTTAGGCTTGTGGTCAAACCGAAAGCGGAGAACGCGAGGCAACCACAATAGGTCGCAGCGCGTGAACGTTTTGCATGACTGGACTCAAGGCTTCCTGCACGAAACCCCTCACTGAGACCGGCGCAAGCCTGCGGCAAATCGATTCGCTAATCACCGCCTTTCAAGCCGACCTGGGGTTTTCCTGCCCGTAGATGTGGATGGTCCCGTCGGTCACGCCAGCGAGCCCCTCACAGGTTCGCAGGTAGCGCGATCCAATGCTCTCCGCGGTTGCCATGCTCGCCTTGTTGCCATCAAGAATCACGTGGATCACCCGCTCCCACCCCAGCGTGTTGAATGCATAGTTAACGCTGGCTTGCGCGGCTTCACGGGCAAAGCCTTGCCTCAGGTGATCCGGCGAGGTCAGCCACCCCACCTCAGGCTCTGGCCAGCCCTCGGGATTCCAGGGCCCCGTGCGGCCTACCCAGGCCCCGGTTGCCTTTTCGATGACGGAGAAAAAGCCAAAGCCTCGAATCTGCCAATGCCCCATGACCATGGCCATCTGGCGCCACGCCTTAGCCCGATCCAGCGGCTCGGTGCCGAGATAGCGAACGGTATCGGCATCTGCCACCGCCCGTGCCCAGGCACCGAAATCCTGCTCGGGGTCAATCTCTCGAAGAATCAGGCGTTCGGTTTCGATCATCGTTCAGTGATTTTCCAATACCGATTAAAAAGACATGCCAAAGGCCAGGCCGAGGACCAGCGCGTCCTTGCCGCCGTCGTGGTAGTCGTAGTGAAGCTGGGGCGAGATCGTGTAGGCGCCTCGCTCAAACTCATAGAGCATGCCGACACGGGCGACGAACAGCTCTTTGTCGTCGAGGATCTCAACCCCTGGTCCAACCTGCATGATCAAAGCGCCGTGACCCAAATGGATGTCGGCGACTGCGAGGATAGTGGTCGCGTCGATATCGCCAAACGCTTCTTCAACCACCGTGCCGATACCCAGTCTATCGTTTAGGCGGTACTCATAATCCAGGCCGAGCGTAAACGCAGTATCCTTGCCGCTGATATCGGTAACACCCGTGAATAAGGAAAGGTGGTGCGGGCCGTACTCAACGTAGTGGGGCGCGTGGCCGGCCGATTCCTCCCCGGCGGCGGTGGCCGCGACGACGACGCCCAAAACCGCTCCGATTCGTCGGAACATACGCCCCTCCAAGCCCAACAGGCTCCCCTTGCTTGTCTGAAACCATACAAGGTTTTATCGACAGCGTCGCCTTTGCGCCGGCCGTCAGTCGGCGGGCCAGAGGTTGGTTAGACCCCTCAGCAAGCCAGTCCCTGGGGCGCAGTTCACGTATTGTGCAAACTGATTGCTCGCCGGCAGCACCGCCACTTCATGCCAGAAACGCGAGCGCATATTGTCGCCATACTTCGGTGCAAACTCGAGAAACGATCCGAAAATGGCTTTGTGCGACGGATGGTGTTCCGCCCATTTTTCGAGCTCCTCCAATGATTGAAAGTAGGCGTATCCGTAGGTGTGGTCCAGCGCCTCTCCCTGTTCGTCGACAAACCGCAGGAAGCGGCAGTCATAGCAGCGGACCTCCTCACCCTCATCCCGCAGGAAGTTCATGCCGCTGACCAGCGTCGGTTCGACATCATCGAGATACTGCTCGCGCTCCTGCCCAGCAGCGTCGGTAATGTCCTGGCCGGAGCGGATGATCGCGAGATTGAGGTTGGGCCGGACCGTGACCGAATGATCATTTTGCTCCAGCACCTCAACCTGGGATTGCGCTTCGAAGCGGTCTCTTACCGCGTCCGGTATCCGGTCTCGCATGCTGCCCCAGTAGGCGTGCTGGGGAATCGGATCGGTAATGCCGTCACGCACGTTGGCGATCCCCACCAGGTGATCGGGCCCGGAGTGCAGCGTTTCAAAACGGCTCATCGGAAAGTTGAACACCTCCCGAAACACGCCATAGCCTCGCTGGGAATCGGAGTGACTCTGCCAAAAACTTTCAAACTCGTCCGAGCCAAAAAGCTGCTGGAGCAGCGCCGGATCGAACCAATACCCGGTCGCCACGAGCTGGCAACGCCCGGCGCTATCAGCGTCACACTCCGATAGATCCACGTAAGCGGCCTCACCGCTCTCGAGCATCATCGTGCGGATACCCTGGACCATCTCCAGGGCCGCATCCCGTGCGCCGTTGTCAAACTGGCAGCCGATCAGGCACATGACAACAACGTGTTTGCTTTCATGGAACTCGGACATAAACGAAGGATAGGGAGGCTCCCAATCCACCGGCATATTCAGCGGGTAAGACGCTTCTCGCGACTCGGTCGATTCACTCATGGGAGATCACTCTTCAGGGTCGACAGTTCCGCGTTCCGGCGCAACGTCGCTGGGATTGAGGCCAAAGCGGCGCTTGAAGGCACGGGAAAAATGGGCAGCGCTGGAAAGACCCACGTGGTGAGCCAGGCTCTCCATCGACGGCCTACGAATGCGGTCGTCCTCGAGGATCGATCGCGCCGCATCGAGACGCTTGCTCATGATCATTTCATGAACCGTCTGTGGCTCTTCGGCAAACAGCTTGTGCAGATACCGCACCGAGATATGCTGCGATTCAGCAACACGCTTGTTGTTGAGTCCCGGATCAAACAGGTTGTTGTCGATGAACTGACGCACGCGTCTGAGCAACGCCTCGCGCACGCAGTCGGTTTCCACCAGCTTGCTGGTGATGACCGAAGAGCTGAAGGTCAGCGCAATCATATTGACCAAGTTGTCTGAGAGCTGGTCGTTGATCGGCTCGTCCCGGCTACTCAACTCACCGACCAGGGAGTAAAGAAAATTCTTGAGGATAAGCCCCATCCCCTCATCGGCGGAAATCGGAATAGCGGTGTATTTCTCGGGTTCCATAAGATGCCGCGAGAGAATCTCGCGGGGCATCTGCAGCACAAACTGGTGGAATGGTTTGGCAAACGCCAGCGAGTATTCCGACGCGCTGTCGTAGAGCGCAAACGTCCCCGGCTTGAGCAGCGCCTCACGACCTGACTGGCTGACCACACACTCCCGCTCGAGCTGGAAGCTGATCAGAAAGTCGTCTTTGGTCGCCCGGGCGATGCGCTGGCGCGACCGACGCACCAGCTGAGGCATGGCGATCACCTCAGAGAAATGAACCTGCCCAACGCCGATACCACCTCGCAGCACACCGTCAAAATCACCGCGCTCCTGGCCCGGCACCTCGCTGCAGTCCAGATTCACAAACTCGTGGTTGACGACATCGCACCAGTATTCCCAGCGCGACTTGCCTCGGAGGTCGCCGACGTCCCTCTGATAGCCGTTGCGGATCACAAACTTCATGGCATCGGGAATCCCGGTGTGACGGTTGCCGGACCCATCGTATGTCTGAAAGGCGCTGCTGACCACCACAACGCTCAGGAGGCGGCGGCTTCGACGCCGTCCTCAGCATGGATGTCTTCGGAACCTTCCGGGGGTGGCGTGGCAGCCGTCGGCGTCGACGCCATCGCTCGCGCCGGCGTCTGTGCCTGACGATTCCACAGCAGCGCGGTGGCGTCAGGTCGGGAGTAGTGCCCCACCGGGTCCGCAAAACATTTGGCGATCGTAATTGCCCCCAGATCGATCTCCGCAACCACCAGCCCTTCCGCCTCCGGGTCCAGCGTCTCTCCGAGCGGCGCCCCGTCGGGGCCAAAGATCCGCGCATAGCCACCACCCTTCTGAATCAGCGCGGCGTGTGTTTCGTTCTCCACCAGCAGGTCGATCATCTCCTGAGAGATGACGCCGCAGGGCGCAACCACAAAACACTGTCCTTCAGCGGCATACATCTGCGACGCGGCGTTGTTCAGCACCGGACCCAAGGAGTAGGCGTCGGGATACATGCTGAACGAGGGCCAGGCGGCCACGTGAATCTGTTCGTGCAGACTGAACATCGCGTAGCGGCTCAGCGGCTGGAGGTGCTCCCAGCACGCCAGCTGGCCGACGATGCCGATATCGGTTTCAGCCACCTTCAGATCCGACCCGTCGCCGTCGCCGTAAACGGTTCGCTCAACGTGGGTTGGCTTAAGCTTGCGCCGAGCGCTGAGCGTCTCGCCGTCGCGCCCGAAGAGAAACTGGGCGATATACAGCGACCCGTGGTCGCGTTCACTCGCACCAATCGACACGTAGATATTGTGGTCGCGGGCACAGCGAGCGATGGCCCGATACGCCTCGCTGTCCGGCACCAGCGAGTTTTCGTGATATTGGCCAAAATACTTCATGTTCAGCGCAGGGGCGTTCAGCCAGATAAACCACGGATAGCCCGGAATCCAGGTCTCGGGGAAGGCGACCAGATCGCAGCCCTGCTCCGCCGCGCTCTTGATCAGGCCACAGGTTTTTTCCACGGTGGCCGACAAGTCCATGAAAACCGGTGCCGCCTGCACCGCCGCTACCTTACAGTTCGAAGATGTGTCACCCATGGTCGCTAGTGTCCTGTTTGAAAGGTTCGTTGCGTTTCAGAGCCCCGTTGGGCGCCAAGAACAAGGCGCATCGCGCCAACCATGGCCGTAGCCCTTGGCAAGCGATGCAACGCCGTTATTGGCGCCCAAGGGGGCTCCCTTCGGGCGCGCACCACAAGGCCTGGAGCGGCGTTGCGAGCCTTGGCCAGGGAACCACCCTGGCCGGCGGTTCGCGCCTGACTCCAGGGCCTTGTGGACACGCGCTGAAATACAACGAACCTTTCAAACATGACACTTGCCTCAGTTGAAGTTGTAGTTCAAACGTACGCCGTACTCACGCGGACGATTCAGATTGCCTTCATGAAACCCGAGGCCAAAATTGGAATCACCGCTGGTGATGAAGCGCTCGTCGCCCGCGTTCTTTACGAACCCCGTCAAGCTCCAGGTTTCGTCACTGGAGGTGTAAGCGACCGCGAGGTTGGTGACGTTGTAGGAGTCCTGAAAGAGAAACGGCGAGTTCTGCGAATCGTTGAAAATGTCGTCGGTGTAGATGTAGTCAGCCCGGAAGGTGAGGTCCCCGCCGGCAGCAAGAGGCCACGAGTACTCGGCGCCAAGCTGGAGCGAGTTTTCCGGTGTGTTGACCAGTTCGGCGCTTTCGTCGATTGTCAGCGACAGCCCAGAGATGGGCCGAATGGAATCATATTCAGCGTCGGTGTAGCCGTAGCCGAGCTCCAGCAGCAGGTTGTCGGTCACCAGCGCGGTCACCTCAAGCTCAAGACCCGTGATGTCGACCGTTCCGGCGTTGGCGGTAATGGGCCCACCAAGGTTGTCAAAAAAGGTTACCTGGGCGTCCTGATAATCCATCGAAAAGATAGCGGTATTGATCCGAACCCGGTCGTCAAAACCCTGCCACTTCAATCCGATTTCGTGTGACTCAACAAACTCCGGGTCAAAGGTGAGCGGCGCCGGTCGAGCCTCGACATAGCGAAGGACAAAGCCACCGCTTTTGAAACCTTCGGAATAGTTGTAGTACACCAGCGTGTCTTCCTGCGCCTGCCAGTCAATGCCCAGCCGTATGGTGGTCTCATCGAAGGAAATCGATTCGCTGCCGCTCCCGTTGCCAACAATCGGGAGCAGCCCCGGCGTCAAAACGCCATCTTCGTTCACCGCCGCCGCCGGAACCGGCAGTGGATTGCCGTCGATGTCGGCCGCGATGTACTGGGTGTAGACAAAACCTTTGTCATCCGAGGTGCGGCGAATGCCGGCCGTCAGCGACACGGTCTCGGTGGCGTCCCAGGTGCCCTGCAGGAAGAAGGCGTCACTCGAGTTATCCACGGTTGCGAAGTTGTTGACCGCCGCCGGGAACCCAAAGGGGTTGGCCGGATCGTCAACGTTCGGCAGAAAGATCGGAACAAAAACGTCGTCCGTACCCTCTTCTTCAAAATAGTACGCACCGGCGATGTACTGGAATCGATCACCGACGGTGCCGGTTAGCTGAAGCTCATGGCTGGTCTGTTCGTGCTCGTAGTTGTCGTTGAACGTATGCGTGATCGCCAGCGGCGTATTGTCAGGATCGCGATTAAAGGCACCGTCGGTGTCCCGATAGCCGCCGATGTACTTCAGCGCCCAGCTGTCGCCCGCGTAGTTCGCCGTGAAAGAAAAGCCATGCAGATCCAGCTCGGTCCCCGTGGGGCCGGTGGTGAAACTGACGTCGTCCTCCGGATTCACCAAAAAATCGGTCAAGGGCGGCAGGGATGGATCAAATGCTGCGCGAAAAAGGTCATAGCCGATGGTGCTTGCACCAGGCGTGAACCCGAGAATGACCGATGCCGCACTGTTTTCATCAATCTTGCTGTAGTCATAGGTCACCTGAAAATCCAGTCGATCGGTGGCTTCATAGACCGCCTTGGCGCGAAACGCCTGGCGATCTTGGTCACCCAGCTCGCCACCAACCAGCAACCGGTCCACGTAGCCGTCAGCGGTTTTACTGGAGAGCACAAAACTCGTCAGCAGCTTGTCGGAGATCGGCACGTCGATGGAGCCCCGCAGATCGAGCCGCGAAAAGTTGCCCGCGGTTGCCGACAGCGTCCCGCTGAGTTCGCGACCCGGGCGGCGAGACGTGATGTCCATGGCGCCGCCGATCGTGTTGCGACCGAAAAGCGTGCCCTGCGGCCCACGCAAAACCTCGATGCGCTCAACGTCCAGCACGTCGAACACCCCGCCGGCCGAACGTGACACGTAAACGCCGTCGATATAGGTCCCCACACCCGGGTCGGTGGTCAGACTGAAGTCTGTATTGCCGATGCCGCGGATGAAAATCACGGCACCTGAAGACAATCCGCTGACCGGCGAGGTGGTGTCGAAAACCAGGTTGGGCGTGAAGTTCGCCAGCTCAGAGATATCGACGATGTTCTTGTTCTCCAGGGCTCCCGCTGTGAAGGCGGTGACGGCAATCGAGGTCTCCTGGAGGCCCTCTTCCCGTTTCTGGGCCGTCACGACAATCTCTTCCAGCTGCGCCATCGCGGGCGCTGGGACCGATATCAGGAGCGCGGCGGACACGCACAGCGCGGCGCGCGTGCCGGCAGCCAGAGACGGCGATCGAAGGCGCGTGGGTTTGGGCATGGTCGGGTCCTCAGCGTTACGGAAGCTAGGACACAATCGTAGGCATCGGCCCTGCTGGCGGACCATGCCCTGGGAGGAACCCCCGCTTGCTCATATGCGCACGGGCAGGGCCCTAATCGTCAAATAGCCCGCCGCTGGAAGGCCAAACAAGTTTCTTCAGAACCGTTGTGCGGTTTGCCCCGCAACGGCATTCAATAAGGTGAGTCACACGACAATGCACGGAAGGAATCTCGATGCGAAACGCCCTTTTCCTGTTCA
Source organism: Pseudomonadota bacterium (assembly GCA_039033415.1). Classification (NCBI taxonomy): domain Bacteria; kingdom Pseudomonadati; phylum Pseudomonadota; species Pseudomonadota bacterium. Next base: position 7,342 of record JBCCCR010000004.1, read on the forward strand.
TCACCGCCCTGCTCCTGGTCGCTTTACCCGCCGAAGCTTCGAAATACGGCAAGAAGCTTTACAGCGCCGCCAAAGCGGGTGACCTCAAACAAGTACAGCAGGTGCTGCGCATCAACAGCAAGGCCGTCGATTACAAAACCAAGAGCTGGTGGACGCCGCTGCATACCGCCGCCTTTAACGGCCATGCCGAAGTGGTTACAACACTGATCGACGCCGGCGCCGACGTCGACGCCACGGAAGACGACTGGTGGACGCCGATGCATATGGCCGCCCAGAATGGTCACGTAGTGGTGATTGAAGCGCTGCTGGCGGCCGGGGCTGATCCGAACAATGAGACCCGGAAAGACTCCACCGCGCTGGATTTGGCCCTAAGTAAGTCCCAGCTCGAGGCCGCTCGGGTGCTCGCGGTTGCCGGTGACACGATCAACGCCTGGCGCGGCGACTGGACGCGGCTGGCCGGCGCGGCGTCTCGGAACGAGATTGATCGCGTATCGCTGCTGCTCGAGCTCGGGGCGGATCCGGACAAGGCGATTCGGGACGGGCGCACGCCGCTTTACATCGCTGCACAGTTCAACTTTTTGGAGGTGGCAAAGGCGCTGCTGGCGGCGGGCGCAGACGTCAATGGGGGCAGCAAAAATGACAAGACGGCGCTTCACGGCGCGGCCCGGTACGGGCATATCGAGGTCGCACAGATTTTGCTGGACGCCGGCGCGGACCCTGCTGCGACCACCCGTGGAGGACAGACGCCGCTCAATATGGCGGCGCGAGGCAATCAGGTCGCCTTTGCCGACTGGCTGGAGGGTCAGGGTGCTTCAGGAGAGCGGCATAAGAATGGCTGGACGCCGATGCATGACGCGGCTCGTAGCGAGGACACGGCTCAAATGGCCAAGCTGCTGACGCAGGGGTTTGACGTAGACGTGCGGGACAAATACGACCGGACACCCCTGCATATCGCCGCCTTGGGCAACAAAACTCTCTCCGCGCAGTTTCTGCTGGACCAGGGGGCCGCGCTGGAGGCTCGCAACGCCAACAAGCGCACGCCTTTTTACCTGGCTGCGGACCAGAACTCGATGGAGGTTGCCGAAGTGCTGCTGGCCCGTGGCGCTGCGGTCGATGCACCCGATATCGCTGGTTTCACGCCGCTGCATTCGGCGATTCTGGGTCGTCATGTGGCGATGGTCGACCGCCTGATCCAGGCCGGAGCGGACGTCAACGCACGGAGCGACAACGACAACGATGCGGGCACGCTGGCGGCATCAGTAGGCAATCCGGAAATTGTAACGATGGTCCTGAATGCGGGCGCCGACCTGGCTACGGCCGACTCGGGCGGCGATACGGCGCTCTATACGGCCGTCCAGCGTAATCGACTCGACGTGGCCAAGCAGCTGCTGGCGGCCGGCGCCGACCCCCGGGTGAAGAATGAGTGGGACTGGACGCTGTGGCACGTGGCGACAACCGCCGAGATGGGTGAACTGCTGCTCCCGCTGAAGCTGAATCTCGAGGCGCTGGACATCAATGGCACAACGCCGCTGTCCAACGCCGTGTTCAACAAGCAGAGTGAACTGGCGCTGCTGCTGATCCGCAGCGGCGCCAACGTCAACGCCAAAGATCACTTCGGATCGCCGCTGCATATTGCCGTCAACCACGGGCTGGTCGACATAACCGCTGCGCTGATTCAGGCGGGCGCCGATATCTCGATGCTGAACAAGGAAGGCGCGAGCCCGGTCGACCTGGCTCGCGCCAGCGGTCGGGCGGAGCTGGTCGCTTTGTTTACGCCCTGAGACAAAACGAGTGAGTTGCCGGGGCGAAGCACTGGCACCTCACTCACAAGTGACCCGAACGGCTCAGTTGGCCGACTACTCGTAGCGCAACGCCCTGATCGGATTGGCTCGGGCAATGCGCCAGGCGTGGCCCGCGATCGTTGCCCAGGCGAGCACAACGGCTGTTGCGCCAGCGGCCGCGAGCAGCAGAATTGGCGATTCGATCCGATCGGCAAAGAAATTGAGGTAAATCTTGGTCGCGAAGAATGCCGCTGGCAGCGCCACCGCCAGCGCCCAGAGCACCGGCTTGGAAAACTGCCACACCAGCAGCCCCGCGATCTGGAGGGAGCTGGCGCCCAAAACCTTCCGTACGCCGATTTCTTTGGTTCGCTGGGCCGCCATAAACGCCGCCAGACCAAACAGCCCGATCATGGCCAGCGCCAGCGCCACCGCGGCAAATCCGGCAAGCGCTGAATTCATATACTTGAGGACGTCGTAAACCTCGTCAAACGTCTCGTTCAGAAAGCTGCCCTGCATGGGGTATTCCGGGATCACTCTTTTCCAAACATCTTCTACCTGGCTGATGGTCCCCAGCATATCTCCGCCTGTAATCCTCAGCGAGCCGGTGATCAGCGACGGCGGCGAGTAGAGAAAGACCCAGGGTTTTTCCTGGTTGAAGAGACCCAGGATGTTTTGTGTCGGCAGCACCCCGACGATCATCAGTTCACGCAGCGTACCCTCTTCACCCGGCCGGTAAAGACGCTGCCCAACACCCGCTTCTGGTGACGTGATGCCCATCCGCTCCAGCGTCAGCTCGTTGACCAGCACGTTCAGCACCTCGGTTTCATCGCTAACCAGCACGTCCCCGGCGATGTCACGATCGAGATTACGTCCTGCCAGAAGCGGGATGTCGTAGACGGGAAGAAAACCTGGGCTCATCCGCAACACGTTGACGCGGAACTCGCTGGCCTCGTCCCCAGGCTTCGACGCGTAATCTCGCTGCGAGTTGCTTTGCTCGAAGGGTATCTGGGATGAAAACCCAACGGCGGCGACTCCTGGCAGCGCCTCCAGCTCGTTTTTCAGCGTATCGAGCCTCGGCGCAATCTCGTCGACACCCAGCCGGGACAGGGTATAGACCTCATCGCGCGGGAAGATGTAGCTGCCTTCCTTCACCTTCTCGTTCTGCACGTAAACGATGGCGACTAGTGCCAGCATAAAAGCGGAAATGCCAAACTGCAGGCCGATCATGGTGGAGCGCATCGCGGCTCCCTTGCGGCCTTTTCGAGCGAGATCGCGCAGGGCTTCAATGGGGCTGGTTCGCGTAATCAGCCAAGCGGGATACAAACCGGCTGCCAGGCCAACCAGGACCGTCGTCGTAACCAGCCAGGGCAAGGTTTGAAGGTAGTTGAGAGCCATCACCTTGTTGGTGAGGTTGTTGAAAATCGGGATGGCGAGTTCCAGACACGCCACGGCAACAAACATGGCAATCGCGGCAATGACCAGGCTCTCAACCAGGAATTGTATGAGCAGCTGCCGCTGATCTGCCCCCATGGTTTTTCGCATGCCGACCTCTCGAGTGCGGCCGAGAGACTGCGCGGTGGCCAGGTTGGTGTAGTTAACGCACGCGACAATCAGCACCATTAATCCGAGTAGCTGTATCACGGTGATCACCGGCATCCCGATCGCGTCCCAGATCGCCAGGTTCGCGCGCTGCAGCGGGTCGACATAGAAACTGGCGATAACCTCGCTCTGGTCCTCGGGCATAAGCGTGGCGTAGATTCTGTCCATCTGCGCCTGGAGCCAGTCGCCATCAAGCGAGGGCGGCAGCATCACGTAAGTCATGTTGCCCAGCGACAGGTTGTTCCATTCGCCCGCAACGTCGAAGTCCCGCAAAGGTGAGAGTGCCGCGATCGGCGCAATCACATTGAGCTCCCCCTCCATGATCAGGGAGGAGTTGAAGTGGGAGTTGCGCGGAACGTCTTCGATGACGGCCTGCACGGAGAAGTCGTACTGATTATCGAACGTCAGCACCTTCCCGACCGCATCAACCGTACCGAAATACCGCATGGCGGTGCTGCGATTGAGAACCAAACCCGTGGCGCTTTTCAGCGCATTGGCGTCACCGCCAAGGTAGGTAAAGTCAAAAATCTCAAGCAGCGACGGATCTGTGAAGGTGACACGCTCGTAAAACCCGTCCGCCCCTTCTGACACCAGAAATTCATAACCCAGCGTTCGGGCGACGGCATCGACGTCCTCACCATGCTCTGCCTCCAGAATCGGCCCGACGGCCGAATTGACGACGTTGAGCTTGCTGATGCCAACGTTCAGCCCCGGTGCAGCGTTGATGCCAAGCGTGTAAATCCGCTCAGCGTTGACAAAAAACGCGTCGTGGTTGCTCTCATAGCGCGCGATCAGGCCGGCGAGCAGGTAGACAGCCATGCCCAGCGCCAGGCCAATAATGTTGATCGCCGCAAACAGCTTGTGCTTGCGCAGGTTTCTGAAAGCGATTTTGAAGTTGTTCAGTACCATCAGGCGGTATCCTTTAACTCTGTGACGTTTGCTACTGGCCTTACAGCGCGATTAGGCGGCGCGCATGGCGTCGGTCACGACGTGGCCATCAAACAAGTTCACGGTTCGCTTGGCGTAGTCGGCGTGGGTTGCAGAGTGCGTCACCATCACAATCGTGGTGCCCTCGCTGTTGAGGGAACGCAGCAGCTCCATCACCTCTTGACCATGGGCGGAGTCGAGGTTGCCGGTGGGCTCGTCGGCCAGAATCAACGACTGGTTGACCACCACCGCGCGGGCCACCGCCACCCGCTGCTGCTGGCCCCCGGAAAGCTGACCCGGCATGTGCTTCGCCCGGTGGCCGATACCCATGCGGTCCATCGCCTCATTCACCCGACGGCGGCGCTCGGCGGCGGGAATCTTCTGATACAGCAAGGCCAGCTCGATATTTTCCGCCACGTTGAGCTCGTCGATCAGGTTGAAGCTCTGGAAGATGAACCCGATGTTGCGCTTGCGGATATCGCTGCGCTTCGACTCGTTATAGCCGGCAACGTTTTCGTCAAAAAAGAAGTAGTCACCACTCGAGGGGTTGTCCAGCAGCCCGATGATATTCAGGAGCGTCGACTTGCCGCAGCCTGACGGACCCATGATGGCCACAAAATCGCCCTGATCAATCTCGATGTTGACGCCGTTCAGGGCGACGGTTTCCACCTCATCCGTGCGGTAAATCTTGTAGAGGTCGTGGAGCTTAAGCATTAGCGTTTCCCTTAGTTGAGAGTCAGGCGATCCATGTCGACGTAGCTGGTGTAAGGCGAGGTGACGACACGCTCACCGGCCTCCAGCCCGTCGAGGACCTCAATAAAATCGGTGTTGCGACGGCCGAGCCTGACGCTGCGGCGCACCGCCTCACTTTTGTCCGGCGACACGACAAAGACCCAGCTTCCGCCGGTCTCCTGGTAGAAAGACCCGTTGGGGATCAGCAGTGCCTCGGAGTTGTCCCCCAGCGTGAGACGCAGCTGCAGCGTCTGCCCGCGCCGCAGCCCGGTGGGCTCTTCGTTGAAGGTCATATCAACCTCAAACTGGCCGTTGTTCACCTGTGGATAGATCTTCGCAATCCCCAGGCCATATTCGCGATTGTTGTGGTCCACAATCGCCACCTGCTCCAGATCTACGCGCGAAAGATAGAACTCATCAATGCGAGCGTTGACCTTGAAGGAATCGGGATCGTCTATCTGTCCGAGCCGACCGCCCCGGGCGATTGACTGGCCAATTTCGATGTTGAAGCCCGAGAGCTTGCCGTCGACCGGCGCCCGAACTCGAAGGTCGTCGAGATTTTTGCGGGCAAAGTCGAGGCTGGCCTTCAAGGACTGGCCCGACTCCTTGAGCTGAGCCAGCTGCTGCTCCTGAAGGCGTGCGTCCGTCGCCTGGCTCTCCAGCGTCACCGCCCGGCGATTCTCAAAATAGGTCAGCTCGTCTTGAAGATCGTCGAGCGTGGATTGGGAAACCAGACTTTTAGTCACCAGATCCTCCTGCCGCTCTATGCTCCGCCCCAGCCGCACAATCTGGTAGTCGATTTCCACCAGGTTTCGCTTGTGGTTGAGCCGGTTTTGCTCGAGCTGCAGCTCGATGGTGCGCATGTTGTTAAGCTGCTCAGTGACAGCAGCGTCGCGGCTGAGCACTTCCAGCTGGAGGTTGGTGTTAGACAGCTCAGCGATAGGCTGTCCCGCTCTAACCAACGTCCCATCTTCGACCAGCACACGCTCGACCCGGCCACCCTCAATCGCGTCGAGATAAATGGTGCTGCGAGGCACCAGTCGCCCGCGGAGCGGAATGAAGTCCTCGAACGTCCCGACAGTCACCGGCGAGATCATCACCCGCCCGGTATCGACGCTGAGGCTACGCCCCCCAGTGACTACGCCCACCAGCCACCAGGCAAAGGCCAGGACGCCGGCCACGGCGGCGCCGTAGCCCAGCACCTTCAGCTTTGATGTCTTTGGGGCGACCACCCGGTCCATACCTTGACCTGAGATGCTCACGGACGCCGGGCCCGGCGAATCGGCAATGTGGCTGATTGTGGTCAAGTTGTTTCCCGTCGGTTAGTTCTTATTATTTGAAAGCAAAGCCCGTGCCAGGACCTAACTTATTGTTTTATAAAGATCATCATAGGACGCCTCGAACAAACCTGTACGCCTGCGGCCACTCTTGTGTACGATTTCGGACAGTATTAGGAAGGGACTTGATGGACAAAATCGGCTCAATTCTGATCGTGGACGACGACGAGGACATCCTCACGGCGGGACGGTTGCTGCTTCGGCGCCATTTCGCCGAGGTGGTGACCTGCAGCGAACCAACCCAGATTCCCGACTTGCTCAAGAACCACGGGTTCAACGCAGTTTTGCTGGACATGAACTTTGGACCGGGCGAATCGAGTGGGCAGCAGGGCCTGACATGGCTGTCGCGCATTCAGGAGCTGGATCCCAAGCTGGTGGTGGTGATGATCACCGCTCACGGAAACGTGGATAACGCGGTCGAGGCAATGAAGCTGGGCGCCACCGATTTTGTGGCCAAGCCCTGGCAAAACGAAAAGGTGGTCGCGACGCTTTCAGCCGCCGTGAAACTCCACCGAAGCCAGGCGGAAACGGAGTCACTACGCCAGGCGAATCGCGCCCTGACCGACGCCACGGTCAAACCCCAGACCATCATTGGCGACTCCCCGGCGCTTCGATCCGTGCTCTGGGTGGTCGAACGGGCCGCGCCCACCGACGCCAATGTTTTAATTTTGGGCGAAAACGGCACGGGCAAAGAGCTCATCGCACGCGAGCTTCACCGGTTGTCCGACCGCGCAGAGCAGGTGTTTATGGCCGTCGATCTGGGATCGATCAGCGAATCGCTCTTTGAGTCGGAGCTGTTTGGTCACAAAAAGGGGGCCTTCACTGGCGCCACGAGCGACCGGCTCGGGCGTTTCCAAGCCGCCAGCGGCGGCACCCTGTTTCTCGACGAGGTCGGCAATCTCCCGCTGACGCTTCAAGCCAAGCTGCTGAGCGCGTTGGAGCAGAGGAAGGTGACGCCGGTCGGAAGCGACCACTCCCAGCCGGTCGACGTCCGGGTCATTGCGGCCACCAATCTGTCGTCGGCTGAGCTGCACGACGAAAGCCGGTTCCGCCAGGACCTGCTGTTTCGGCTGAATACCGTCGAGGTGACCGTGCCGCCGCTCCGGGAACGGCCGTCTGACATTTTGCCGATCGCCGAGCATTATCTGTCGCACTACGCGCGTCGCTATAACCGAGACATCACGACATTTTCGACACAGGCGCAGACCATCCTTCAGGAGGACCCCTGGCCCGGCAACGTGCGTGCGCTTCGTCACGCCGTGGAGCGAGCGGTCATCCTCGCCGGCGATCGCGTGATCCAGCCGGACGATCTGCCCGTGCGGCAAGAGCCCATCCCGGAGCCGAAGGAAGATGACGAGCTCAATCTGGACGAACTGGAAAAGGAAACGGTTCAGCGGGCCCTGAGAAAACATAGCTTCAACATCTCCCGCGCAGCCCGGGAGCTGGGTCTGACTCGCGCGTCTCTTTACCGACGCATGGAAAAGCATGGTCTATAGACGCTACTCGCTGTTTCTTGCGCTGCGGCTGATAGTGGTGGCGGTTGCCATCGGCATCAGCCTCTGGCTGTTGATGCAGCCCGGGCTGCACAGCGCCACCGCTATCGCGCTGGGGGTAACGGGGCTCGCCTCGGCGGAGCTTTGGTGGTTTGTGGGCCGCACCAATCGGGAAGTGGCCCGGTTTCTCGATGCGGCTCGTTATGCCGACTATTCCCAGCGCTTTCAGCTCAACGACATTGGCACCGGCTTCGGCGAACTGTCCCAGACTTTCACCGATATCCTCGACCGCATTTTCGCCCAGCGAGAAGATCGGGAGACCGAGCTACGCCGTCTCCGGGCCCTGATCGACCACATCCCCGTTCCGCTGCTCACCATCAAGTCGGAACGCGGCATCACGCTGCAAAACAATGCGGCGAGACGCCTGTTTGGTGCCGCTCAGGTCACGCGGATCACGGACCTGAGCCAGTTCGGGTCAGGCTTTCGAAAAGCCGTTGAGGAGGCCGTTCCGGGCAAGCGCGAACTGGTGTCGTTTGCCGTGGAGGGTGTCGACTACCGGCTGGCCCTCGCCACAACCGAAATTGTGGTCGCCGGAGAGCGGCAGCGACTGATCTCGCTGCAGGATATCCAAAGCGAGCTGAACACGAACCAGGCGGAGGCCTGGCAGGACCTGGTCAACGTTCTGACCCACGAGATCATGAATTCGATTACGCCCATCACCTCGCTGGCATCCACGGCGAACGATCTGGTTTCCGACGTGCTGACCAGGGCGGACAACCAATCCGAGCTGTATGAGGATCTCATGGATCTGCGTGATGCGGTCGCAACCGTGGCGCGGCGCTCCGACAGTCTGGTGCAATTCGTGGAGAACTATCGCGAGGTGTCGCGCCTGGCTCCGGCGGAGAAAGAACGGGTCTCGGTCGCCGACCTGTTCGATTCGGTGCGGCCGCTGGCCCTGGCCGAGGGCGGCGAAGACGGCCCGGATATCGACGTGTCAGTCGAGCCGCCGGGGCTTGAGGTGCAGGCCGACCGTGTGCTGCTGGAGCCGGTGCTGCTCAACATGCTGCGCAATGCGCGGCAGGCGACTGCCGGTGTGGACCGGCCGACCATCAGGCTCAGCGGATCCCTCAACCGTCGAGGCAACGTGGCTATCGAGGTGTCCGACAACGGACCCGGCGTCCCCGAAGAACTCGCGCAGAAGGTGTTTGTTCCGTTTTTCACGACGCGGAGCGACGGATCCGGCGTGGGCCTCGCCCTGGCCCGACAGGTGATGACCGCCCACGGGGGCTTTGTTCAGCATTCGCGGGCGCCCGAGGGCGGCGCCGTGTTCACCCTGACCTTCTAATCCGCGACCCTCCATTGCCGGTATTTGCCAGGCTTCGGCTTTGCTTTTGTGGTCGATTGCCGCGAGACTTGTTGCTCCCTAGCCGACAATCATTTCCCCGCCAGCTTGATGAGTGCTCCATTACGCGTTGATATCGTCTCAGATACCGTTTGCCCCTGGTGTTACGTCGGGAAACGGCATCTGGAAGCTGCCATGCAGCAGCGCCCTGACGTGGCCTTCGACTGTCACTGGCAGCCGTTTCAGCTGAACCCGAATATGCCTGTTGAAGGGGTTGACCGGGAGACGCACTGGAAAAAGAAATTTGGCGATTCGGAACGGATCCGCGACATGGTCGATCGGCTGAAGAAGGTGGGTGAGATGCTGGATATTCCGTTTGCCTTCGGCGAAATCAAGCGCCAGCCAAACACCTTACGCGGCCATGCGTTGCTGCATGCGCTGGACGGTCAGTGGGACAGGCAAAACGCGCTCAAGGAAGCGCTGCTGAAGGCGTTTTTCGTCGATGCCCGCGACATTGGCGATGAGCAGACGCTGCTGGAACTTTCGGCGACGATCGACATGGACGAGACGACAGCAAAAAGCCACCTGGAAGACACCGCGCTGATCGATCGCGTCAGGGCGCTAGACCAGCAGGCACGGCAGATCGGTATCTCCGGAGTCCCGACGTTTATCTTTGATCAAAAAACCGGCATGAGCGGGGCCCAGCCCGTTGAGGCATTGCTGGAGATGATCGATCAGCTTCGGCCTGAACAGTCACCGCAGCCTGTCCTGTCTAGCTAACAATCTCAGTCGTCGGGGTCGCTTCGACCTGCCGTCCTTGTTCCTCGCTTTTGCCCTTGGGCTGACGCTAGCCAGCGGTTCGCTTGGGGCCGAATTTGTCGGCAGCCAGCGCTGCGAGTCGTGCCACGAGACCGCTTTCGAAGCCTGGCAGGAATCGCATCATCACGCTGCCATGCAGCCGGCAACACCGGAAACGGTGCTGGGAGACTTCTCCGGCCAACGCTTTAAGCACTTCGATGAGCGCTTTCGCTTTGAGCAAAGCGACGGAAAATTTTGGGTGTATAGCGCCACCGACAACTCGCCAACGCAGCGCCATGAGGTCACTCACACCTTCGGCATCTACCCGCTGCAACAGTACCTGCTGAAGGCCCCCCGGGGCAGAAAGCAGGCCCTGACCGTCGCCTGGGACAGCCGACCGGAAGTCGATGGCGGCCAGCGCTGGTATCACCTGTATCCCGACGAGGCGACGCCGCCTGGCGACGAGCTGCACTGGCTGGGACCCAACGCCAACTGGAACGGCATGTGCGCCGAATGCCATTCCACCAACCTGACGGTGGGCTATCGCCCGGAAACCGACCGTTTCGACACCCGCTTTTCCGAGGTTTCGGTTGGCTGCGAGGCGTGTCACGGCCCGGGCTCAGCGCATATCGACCAGGCCCGGCAGAGTCGCTTTGATGAGGATCGAGGCTTGGCGGTCGACCTTGATGATCAGGGTGACGCCGGCTGGATCCTCAACACCGAAGATGGGATCGCCCGGCGCAGCATGCCGGTCCAAAGACGCCAGCAGACCGAATCATGCGGCCGGTGTCACGCCCGGCGTAGCGTTCTTACCGAGACCTACCGCTTCGATCAGCCGCTCACCGCTACCCATAGGCCCGCGCTGCTGGAAGAGGGGCTGTATCACGCGGACGGCCGCATCCTGGACGAGGTTTATGTCTACGGCTCTTTCAAACAGAGTGCGATGTACGCGGCAGGTGTGACGTGCACCAACTGCCACAATCCCCATAACGGCGAACTCAAAACCGCCGGCAGCCCGAGCGGCGTCTGCAGCCAGTGCCACGCGCCGGCAGTGTTTGCCAGCGAGGAGCACGCGCCGAACGCCGGCATTTCGCCCGATCGCTGCGTCGACTGCCACATGCCCGCACGAACCTACATGGGCGTCGATTCCCGGCGCGACCACAGCTTCCGCATCCCGGGCGCGGGCGATCAGCCAGGACACTATGGGCAGGCGATTGCCGCCGGGCGGGCAGGTCAGGCAAACAGCCTACTCGTGGCTGCCGCCCGTGAGGAGACTTACCCGCCGATCGCACGGGCTACCGCTCTATCGCTCCTCTCCCCGCCGCTTTCGGCCGAGCATCTCGACTCAGTATTCCAGGGCTTAGCGAGCAGCAGCCCGCTGACAAAAATTGCGGCGCTGGACGTCCTCTTGCAACTGCCCCCGCAGCAGCGCGGCCTCAGCGGCATGGCGGCGCTTAAGGACAATTCCCTGGCGGTCCGTATCGCCGCAGCCAGGGCATTCGCCGGCTATCGATCGATACTGCCCCAAAGCGCCCGACCGGCCTTTGACGACGCGGCGGCAGAAACCCGAGAGAGCCTCCAAGCAGGCCTCTGGCAGCCGCTCAACGCCATCAGGCTTGCTGAGTTCGAGAGTGAGCTGGGGGACATGAACGCAGCCGAGAAGGCTTATCTTCATGCCCTGAAGCTGTCGCCGAAACTGGCGCTGATTCATCATGCCTATGGCCTGTTCCTGGTCCGGCAGGGCAGACAGCAGGAGGCGCTCGCGTCGCTCGAAAAAGCCGTTGTTCTGGCCCCCGACAACGCCAGAATGATTTACGTGCTGGGTGTCGCGCTCAATTCGCTGGGCCAGCCCCAGGAAGCGCTCAAGCTGCTGGGTGATGCCTTTGAGCGGTTTCCCGGCGAGCGGGACATCGGCTGGGCGCTGGCGACCATGCTCAGAGACAGCGGCGAGCTGGCGGCGGCCCGCCACTACGCGCAGAGCCTGGCAGATCGGTTTCCCGACGATCCGAATGTGCGGTCGCTGCTGCGGAGCCTGCCGCCACGCTGACGATTCCGGCCTGGCGCTCAGCCCTGCCCAAAAAAAGCGCGGATTTTCTGGATTAGCTGAGCCGCGCCGTTGCCATCGTCCGTGGTCGCCAGCTCATTGATCTGCTGATCTTTTGCCTGACGCGTGGCCTGCTGCCGGCGGGTGACAAGCTCAGAAATTGTTTCCATCAGGACCGGCCGATCGGTCAGCAGCTGCTGCATCACCGGCTTGGTGATCTCCAGCGTCAACACCGGCGTCGCGGCCCGTATGGTTGCACCGCGCGGTTCCCCCGTCAGCAGCGACATCTCGCCGAAGAACTCGCCCGCTTCAATTTGTCCAACGCGGATTGCCTGCTGCCCGTCGGGATGGAGCCATACATCCAGCAGTCCTTGTAGCACCACAAACATCGACGCGCCTTCGTCCCCCTCAGTGAGCAGCGTTTCGCCCGCCGGCCAGGAAGCCGTCTCTCCCTTGTTCACCACCTGATCCAGCTCCTCATCATTCAGCGGCGAGAAGAATTCCATCAGTCCCAGCATCTGACGTATCGGTAGATGGGCCGACGTGCCGGCGGTCAGCACCTCCGGCTTGGGCTGCTGAAAGTGCTCGAGCTTGGCGTAAGCGGGCGTCACGCCGGCCAGCCGCAAATGTTTCATGATGCTGGTCTGCACCACATCGCGTGACAGTGAGGGTGACGTACCGTCCCAGGGTGTGATCCAGTAGCGCACCAGGTACTTCACGCCGTCCTCGTCGAGCTTGTCGACCAGCACCTGCGGCTTGGGTCCGCTGTCAAAACCCGGCGAATCCAGGACAGCGGAGACCGCCGCCAGCAGGATGCGGCGCGCCTCATCGACGGCAACCGCATAGTCCAGCGTCAGCCGCAGCTCAAACCGATTGGCCCGTTTGGGTTTCCAGTAGTTGATGACGGTCGAGTCGCCAATTTCCCGATTGGGGATCACCAGATAGTTTTGGTTCTCCGCAACCAGGTGCGTGGTACGCCAGTTGATCTGCACTACCTGCCCCTCATGCTGGCCGCCCTGGGTGTCGTAGAAGGCGATCCAGTCGCCGATCTGGAAAGGCTGCTCGACATTGATGGCCAGGCCCGTAAACAAATCTGAAACCAGCCCGCGCAGCCCAAAGGCAATGACCACACCGACGGCACCCAGGGCGGTCAGGAATCCCAGAATGCTCGCTTCAAAGACGAGGTGAACAACGAACAGCGTGGCGACAAACAGCACCACGGCGGCAGAGAGCTGGGTGAGCAGCACCGGCACCGCGTGCCCCAGCGCGCGACCCACCACCCCTTCCCACAGGGTTACCCGAATCACGAGATTGACCAGGAGGGCTCCCGCGAGCCAGGCGCCGACGAGAAACAGCTGTCCGGACCCTTTCCTTATCGCCGGATTATCGGCTCCACCCACCAGCGCTAGCAGTGCGTCGACGTTAGCGTTGAGCAGCAGGCAGCCAACCATCGCGGCCACGAGCAGCGCAGCTTTGGATACCGCGCCCATCATGAGTCTGGCTCCTCAAACGACTGTCGCGACACCCGCATGGCTGGCGTCATCGCTGCAGCACGCGCGGCTGCGATTCCGATTATCATCCCTGTCCCCTCACACTTTTGTTATGGGCTTTCTTTGGCAAGCCTCGGGTGTGAACCAGGCCTTAGCCGACCTGGCTTCCCCTTTTAGCACCCAGCCAATCACTGTCATTCTGCCGCGTTTCTTCCCAGCGGGCATAATAACGATCATCAAAGCCACGCGAGGGACGGCCCGCATCATGTGCCGAAACATCAGGACCCTGTTCAACTTCGAACCTCCGGCGACCGACGATGAGATCAACGCTGCCGCCCTGCAGTACGTTCGCAAAATCTCCGGCAGCACTCGACCCTCTGTCGCCAACCAGGAAGCCTTCGACGCAGCGGTGCGCGACGTCGCCCGAACCTCAAAGCAGCTGCTCGCTGGTCTGATTACGCGCGCCGAGCCCAGGAACCGCGAGGTCGAGGCTGAGCGAGCCAGGGCCCGCTGGGAGAAACGCCGTGGCGCCTGACCGCAGCCGATGTGCAAGAACGCCAGCTTTCCAGCGTTGGCGCCACCGGTTGCTCTGCGTTCTCCTGAGCTTCGGTCTCAGCCAGGCGACATTCGCTGAGGAGCTCTACGTTCTCGCCTACCAGAATCCTGGAACTCTCGACCCACTGCTCGAAGTGTTCGCCTCCGAGACCGGAATTGACGTCCGAGTTCAATATCTGTCGGCCAACGACCTCAAGCAGACCCTGATCGACGGCGGCACTCCAGCTGACGTCGTCTTTACGCTGGAGGCCAAGCGTTTAGCCGACCTCGTTAGCGCGGACGTTTTGGCGCCGGTGGCGTCCGATTCCCTGACGCAAACGGTTCCGGTCCATTTTCGCCACCCCGACAATCTCTGGTTTGCGATTGCCAAGTGGAGCCGCTCGGTTTACTACGCCAAAGCCCGGGTGGATCCCTCACACATCACGAGCTACCAATCGCTGACCGCCCCCCGCTGGCGCGGCAGGATCTGCGTACGCACCTCGAACAAGATCTACGTCCAATCGCTGCTGGCCTCGATGATTGCCGCTGAAGGTGAAGCTGGCGCCAGACACTTCGCAGAAGGGCTGGTCGCCAACCTCGCCCGACCACCCAGTGATCTGGATATGGCTCAGCTGCAGGGTGTCTTCGAGGGGGCCTGTGACATCACCCTGGCCAACAGCTACTACTACGAACGCCTCCTGGCCCAGCGCTACGATCCGCTGGTGCCGGCCGCGGGGAAAGCCGCGGCCGGGCTTCTGGCTGAGGTCAAGCCTCTGGCTGTGAATCAGAACGGTCGCGGCGTGCACATGAACGTCAGCGCGGTTGCGATGGCCAAACGTGCCACGCACCCCGCGGCGGCGCTCAAGCTGATGGAATATGCGCTCACGCCGCTGGCCCAGCGGCTCCTCACCCAACCGGGCCGGGAGCTGCCCATCGTCGACAGCGTGAGGGCCGGCGCGTCAACGCAGCTTTTCGGTGATTTTCGTGAGGACAATCTGCCGCTCGCCGAGCTGGCGGAGCACTACGCTACCGCTGAACGCATCGCCCGGGAGTCGGGCTGGACCTGGAAGTAGGGTGTGTATGGCGTAGGCGCCCAGGCCACAACTTCCAGGCCGCAAGCCTAAGAATACCCCGCTGTGCTGAGACAATAACGGCACGCAGCCCGTCTTGGTATTTACATGGGCAATCCAGTCTGGGTGAGCAACGACTGATGTGGTTCGGAGTTCCGCGCCCAAAGCCGGAGGGAGCGTGACAGCCCCCGACGATCGTGCGCTTGCAACCGGTGGCGGCCTCAGGATGGGTGCCGCGCTGCTGGCGACGGAAGACGATAGCATGCTCGGCAGCCAGCTTGGTGACTATCGCCTGGTTGAGGTCATCGGCGACGGCGGCATGAGCCGGGTTTATCGCGCTGAGCGAGCCGATGGTTCCTTCGAGCGACAGGTGGCGATCAAGCTTTCTATCGGTGGCTCGATCAGCACCGAGCTGCAGCGCCGCTTCAGCCAGGAGCAAACGCTGCTGGCATCGCTGGACCATCCCCACATTTCTCGCCTGTACGACGCGCAGTTCAGCGCAGACGGTCGGCCCTATATGGTCATGGAGCTGATCGAGGGTGAGACGGTCGACGACTACTGCGACGCTCGCGGCAATACGGTCGACCTTGCGGTCACGCTCGTCCGGGACATTGCCGCCGCCGTCGCGTACGCCCACGCGCACCTGATTGTCCATCGCGACATCAAACCCGGTAACGTGATGGTCGATCGCTTCAGTCAGCCCAAGCTGCTCGATTTTGGTATCGCCAAGCTGCTGGAAGGTGACAGCGTCGACGGAACCCTGGCGCCGCCTATGACGCCTTTATTTGCCAGTCCGGAACAGCTGCTGGGCAGGCCGGTGACCATCGCGTCCGACATCTATCAGCTCGGCGCCCTGCTCTACCGGCTGGTTTCCGGCCGCCCGCTCATGCAGCAAGGTGCCGTTGATCAAGCGATCGCGCGAGCGTCCCAGGGCGAGGATCTGATCATCCCTCAGGAGGTCCGTCGTCTGATTCCCCGAGACCTGCAGCTGATCATCCAGCGCTGCCTGCGCTGCGAGCCGCAGACGCGCTATCCGTCTGCTGACGCGCTGCGAAAAGATCTGGAGGCGTTTCAGGGTGGCTACCCGGTGGAGGTCGCGAATCGCAGCTGGCGGTATCGTGCCAACCGGTTCCTGCGGCGCAATCGCGCGATGGTGGGCGTCGTCACCGTCGCCACAGTCCTGCTGGCCGGCGCAACCTACAGCTATACGCGCTCGCTGGCCCAGTCCCGAGAGCTAGCAGAATCGCGAGCACAGAGCGCTACGCGAACGAGCAAAGCGTTGTCGCGCCTCCTGACTGAGTCGATGTCCGATCTGCAGGACCAGGTCGCCGAGCACGAGGTCGGCGCCTCCACGATCGTCAAATCGGTGTTTGAGGACGCGATCCGGCTAGCCTCCCTGGAGCTGGGCGCTGACGATGCCGCAAAGGCTGACCTGATCCGTGTGCGCGCCAACGCCGAATGGCGGCTTGGCCGTCTGGAGGAGGCGTCAGCAAGTTTTCAAGAAGCAGGCTTGTTGTCCTCGGCACAGGATGATCCGTCGCTGTTCGCCGAGATTCAGCTCGATTCGATCCGCCTGGCACTCGAGGAACGGCAGATTGCTCCAGCCGAAGAAGCGCTGCGGCAGCTTGAGCAAAAAGTCTCCGTAAAAACCCTGAAGCCACTGACGCAGGCCCGTTTCCACCGAACACGAGGTTACCTTCATCATGCGAAAGATGAGTTTGACCTCGCTGACGCGGCGTACCTGCAGGCGCTGGGCCAGCTCGACGCGCTTGGACCTGAGTATGATCGGGAACGGGCGCATCTGCTGACCGACCTGGCCTGGGTACATATCGGGCGGGAGCAGTACGACAAAACCCGAGACTACGCCAAACAATCCGTGGCGCTGCTCGAGCAGGCAGAGTCACCGATGAGCCATCGCCTGATCAATCCGCTGCGTACGCTGGCCCTGGCCCTCGGGTTGCTGGATGAGTATCCGGCAGCCCGACAGGCGAACCAGCGGGCCCTCGAGATCGCCCAGGCGAACTATGGCGACACTCATCGAGCGGTGGGTCGCGTGCATAGCAGCCTCAGCAGCCTGCTCTTTCGGCAGGGTGAAATGGGCGAGGCGATCGAACACGAGCAGGAGGCGCTGAGAATCGAGCAGGCGCTCTACGGCGGCGAGTCCTGGGACGCCCTCGTCACCCGCAATACGCTGGTGCTGTATCGCGGCTCCGCCGGGTTCATCACCCAAGCGCTTGCGGACAGCGAAAACTTGCTGTCCGAGCTGACCAATCGAACGGGTCCGGAAGGACGGCGAAACCTCGAGGTGCTGCTGGCAAACCGCAGCCGCTTTTTAGCGCTGGCCGGGAAACACGAGGAGGCAGTTGCGGCCAGCCGAGAATCGCTGGCGCTAAGGCGGGCGCTCCAAGGGGAAGGCAGCTACGGCGATTTTGATTCACAGCGCGAGCTGAGCTACCTACTTCTGGGTGCAGGAAAGATTGACGAGGCGCGGTCATATTTCGATGGTTCACTGGCGGGCCTTGCGTCGCTCCGCGGCGACGAGGACGAGGAATACCGCACCTGGGCACTGCGCGGCTACCTGTTTGACTGGGCAACCGGCGATCTGACCGCAGCCCGGTCGCGGCTCCAGAAATATGTGGCGCTAACGGAAAAGCGCTACGTGCTCGACAGCCCACTGTTCTTGTCCCAGCTGGTGGACCTGGCGGAAATTTGCGCGCAGCTTGCAGACGCATCATGCGCTCGTCACGCGCTGAATCGGGTGGACAAGTCGCTGGCAGCCTATCCTGAGCATCCCGATACCTTGCGGGCACAACTGGTTGCGGCCCAGCTGCTAAGCGGTGAGCAAAAGCCAAACGACGCCAGCCGAACTGCGGCTCAAGTGCTCATTCAGATCGAGCGCCTGTACCCGAGCCGTACGGACCTTATGCGACGCGCCCGTCAGCTCGGAGGCTGAATTGCGGCTGCCGGGCTCTCGGCACCGGTCAGTGCAGCCAGCAGCAGCGGCTCCCACAACGCTGCACGATTACCGGCCCGAAAAAACCCGTGGTGCCCGATTCGGGAAAGCCCGACCTCTCGCGGAACGATGCGGTGGAGCGAGACCTTGGCGCCCGTATAAAAACCATGCAGGGATTCGATATTCCGCTCGGACAGATATTCATCGTCGGTGAACGAGAAACCGGTGATCGGTACGTCGACCGAGGCATATTTGGCACGCATTTCCGGGCCCTCAACGCCAACGGCGTACTCCGCGTTGAGCACCCAGCGGCGCCACTGGCGCATGACCCCGGCGGGCAGATCCCCGATCATCCTTAGCCGGCGGCCTGGAAAGTAGCCGAGCAGCGGGATCGCCAGCGGCACAATGACAAACCACAGCAGCCAAGAAAATCGCTTCAGCCGCGGCACGTTTTCGCGCCAGTAGCCGCTGCCGGCGGCCACCGTCACAACCCGAGACACCTCACGGTGACTGGGCACCATCGGCAGAATCTGCCCTCCGAGCGAATGGCCAATCCAGCTGATGGGAACTTCGCCGGCTACATTACGCACTCGGCCGAGCGCGGCTTCGACATCGTGCTGCGCCCAACTCAGGACGTCGACGTCGAGTTGCGGGAGCGGTCGGGTGCGAGACTTTCCCATGCCCCGATAGTCAAAGGTTGCTGCCAGCATCCCGTTTTCCGCCAGCCAGGTGGCCAGCGGAGCGTAGTAGCGCTGGCTTACCCCCATCGCCGGTACGATGATGACCGCCCGATCCCACTCATCTTGCGGCGGGTGAAAGAACTGCATCACCATCGGATCGTTCTGCACCGTCAGAGTCTCTTCGCGGGGCTCCACCGCCACCGGCTTATCCATGATCGTTTGCTCCGTTTTGCCGTCTGGGTCGCACCAAAACCATACCCAGCATCACGGCTGGCACCGTGAGCAGCGTTCGGCTGGCGAGGTATGCCCAGGCAGTCTGGCCTGCCGGCGTCTGGAGCCGGTTCGCCAGAACCCACAGGAGGATCGCACACAAAGGCACCAGGAGCCGAACGCTGCTCGCGCGAAACGGCTGGCGGATCGGCCGCGCCGCAAGGCACACCATCGCGCCTCCGATGGCAGCGCCACACAGATAGAGCTGGAAGTAAACCAGCCGGACCATCAACAGGTTCTCAGGACCGGTTCCTTGCGCGGCCCACCCGGCACCGGTGCGGGCCACCCAGATATCCCACGCGACCAGCCAGACGTAGAGCAGCGCAGCGAGTAGTCCCGCGACCAACCAGCGTCCTGTGACCGAATCGCTGAGCCAAACGGTTGTCAGGGGTGCTGCCGAACCCGCCACCTGCCGCCAGAACCATCGGTCCGCCGCCGCCCGTGACCGCCGGGCGTGAAGCTGATATTCCTCGGCAAGATCACCGAGCATGGCTCCCCGCACATCCGGCGGAGCCAGCCACCGCAGCAGCATCACGGCCAGCCTCGGAGGTTGGTGGCGCGGTCTCACAGCACGCCCTCAAGCATCCGATTCAGCGCCGCAAACGAACGCCTGAGCTGCGCCTCACCGGCGTCGGTAACCCGGAAATAACGTTTGGCCCGACCACCCCGCTGCGGCGTCGACTCACCGAGCCTGGAACCAACGTAGCCTTTAGTTTCGAGCCGGGTCAGAGTGGTGTAGAGCGCACCGATGCTTACGCTGCGCTCCGAGCCTTGCTCAATTTCCTGACGGATCGCCGCACCGTAGGCACCGTCACCCAGCTTCAGGACGGCGCCGAGCACCACCATCTCGAATTCACCTAGAAATTTCGACTTCATTGGCCTGAGTTTTTATTTTTTACATTGTAGGAATAAAGTGTTAAAACTACAAAATAGAATAAATAATGGATGACCTGTGAATACACGACGATGTTCTCGATACACCTATCTCCTCCTCGCCCTGCTGGGAGCGATTCCCGCCCTCTCGTGCGCCGAGCCGGCACGCTACTCAATCGATTCGGACCATACCCACGTGCGCTGGGAAGTAGACCGTTTCGGATTCGCCCGCACCATGGGTTCATTCACGCAGGTTAAGGGAACCATCTGGTTTGGTCCGGACGACATTCGCGCTAGTACGGTCGAAGCGGAAATTGTGCTGGCCAGCCTGCGTTCAGACCTGCTGGAACGCGAGGAAATCGTCCGCGGGAAGCACTGGCTCAAGGCCGATCAATATCCACTGATAAGTTTCATTTCAAAGCAGGTATCCGCGGACACAACGAACCCCAAGAAATTTTCCGTCACCGGCGCGATGACGCTAGCCGGAGTTACCCGCCCTCTGACGCTGGCAGTCACGCTAAATAAGGTTGGGACCGATCCGGTCACCCGACGGCCCGCGATCGGCATCTCGGCTTCGGGCGCCTTCAATCGCAGCGATTTTGGTATCAAGATCGCGCTGGGGCCGATTGGAGATGAGGTCAGCTTTCGAATTGAGTCGATGGCGGTGGCGGCCGCCTCCGATTGACCGGCCCGGTCACCTCAACACCCGACGAGCAGCAAGCCCTCGCATGACCCCGGCCGGTCTCGGCTTGTAGCGGCGCTTGCAACCCGTCAGGCGCCCTATTAGCCTGAAAACCTGCACCAATGGTCGAGGGATTTATCCATGTACCGAACCGCTCGGGCGTGTTTTGTCGCGTCGCTATGGCTGGCCCTTCCGCTCCTGGTGGGCTGCGAGCGCGATGCCTCTACCACGGACAACAGCGCGGCCGTGGCGTCGGACGCTGCGTCCGAAATTCACTCGACGCCGGCCCAAGACTACCAGCGCTACTGCGCGCTGTGCCACGGCGAGAACCGGGAGGGTTACGCCAACGACAACGCGCCAGCGTTGAACACACAATCGCTTTTCGGCGTCGGCCTCCTGCCTCCCTATATGGCGATATCCTACGGCCGCCCCGGCACGCCCATGGGCCCATACCTGGATGAACTGGGCGGGCCGATGAACCGAGACCAGATCGGTGCCCTCGCCGCCTGGCTGTCGACCGAGGTGGGCGTGGCGCCGGCCGGCGCGGGCGCTGATGGGCTTGACCCGGTCCCAGGAGACGTCAGCGAGGGGCGGGCGCTTTACGCGGAAAACTGCGCCGAGTGCCACGGCGCCAACGGCGAAGGCGGGGGTGAACACCAGCCCGGCACCGCGCTGGGAAATCCGACCATGCTGGCAACCTCTCCCGACAAGTTCCTTCGCCTGGCCATCGCCGAGGGTCGTGAGGGTACGCCAATGAACAGTTTTGCCGATTCGCTCAGCGACACGCAGATCGACTCGCTCGTGGCCTTCCTGCGCTCGCGTGCCCAGGGCTGGGACGCTGCGGATCTTCAGTACAGCGAGCCGCCGACGCTCGACAATATCGTTCTGAACCCGCAGGGCGAGCCGCCCGAGTTCGCGCTCAAAGACGGTCGTTACGTGATGGCCAAAGATCTGAATGATGCGCTTGAACAGGGTCGCAAGATGGTGCTGGTCGACACCCGGGTCCCCTACTTTTGGGCCATGGCGCACATCGAAGGGTCGTCGCCGGTGCCCTACTACAGCAGCCAGCAGGAATTCCTCGACGCCCTACCGAACGACGGCACCTGGATAGTCGCTTATTGTGAGTGCCCCAGGGCGGCCGCGGACTCGTCGGTCACCAAGCTACGCGAACTGGGTTACGAGAACACCGCCGTGCTATGGGAGGGTTACGCCGGGTGGTCAGCCCTTGGCTATCCCGTTGCCGTCGGTAAAGTCAAGAACTAGCTTCTTACGACCAACCAAATTCCTTGAGCCGCTCCGGCTCGTACTGAATCAGGATCGCCTCGTTGCCCTCGGTGTCGGCAAAAGTCACCAGCTGACCCACGGTGGGAATGCCGACGACTGCGCCCAGAGTCTTTCCGCCGGAACCCTCGACGCGCTTGATCGATTCGGCCAGGTCATCGACCGCAAAGGAGCACTCAAAACCTTTCCGGCCCTCCGGCATCGGCTCTCGGCGCTTCTGCAGCGCGCCGTGTACGCCGGCGCCGTGAATCAGATAAAACTCTGGCGGCCCCCAGGGTTCGAATTCCCACTCAAACACCGCTTGATAAAACGCTCTCGCGCGATCGACGTCGTCCGCTTCAATGGCGAAGTGTGCAAGTCTGTTTGGCATGGCTGCTCCTTATCGATGACTTAAGCTAGCACGAGCGGCATTTGTCGCAGAAAGACAAAAACGACAAAATTAGTCGCAGATGCGACAAACGCTCAAACCACAAGACGAGCCGTACCTATTGCTGCGCAGCCTCAGCATCGACTACGCGTCCGGCGCACGGGAACCCGCCCACAGTCATCCGTGGGGCCAGCTGGTGTTCGTTCAGGCCGGCTCATTGCGGCTGCAGGTAGCGGACGGCATCTGGGTGGTGGCGCCCGGTCGGGCCGTGTTGCTGCCCGCGGAGCAAGCCCATTCGCTGGCGATGTACGGACCAGCCAGGCTGCGAACGCTGTACCTGAACCCGGCATGCCTCGATAGCGGTCAGCTCAAGCCATCGGCAATTCGGACACTGGAGGTGTGTGCACTGCTCGGCGAGCTGATTTTACGGGTGTGCGCGGTCGGTTCGCTGGATGAACGGGAGACTCATCACCGGCAGCTTTATGACCTGATCCTGACCGAGCTGAGCTGCGCCAGCTCCGAAGGGCTCTATCTCCGGCTGCCCACCGATCCAAGGGGTGCCCGCCTGGCTGATCTGTTCATGGACGAACAGCACGTCAACGTGCCGCTCCTGGAGCTTTGTCGTGCGGCTGGCGTCACCCGTCGAACCGCCGAGCGTTTGTTTCGCGACAGCACAGGGCTATCCCCGGCACGCTGGCGGCGACGGCACCTGCTGGCTCGCGGGCTGGCGGCGCTGTCGGAAGGTGTTGACGTACAGACGGCGGCTGAGCTGGCGGGCTACCAGTACCGCAGCGCCTTCAGCCAGGCGCTGACACAGGTATTTGGCCTAAGCCCGGGCGCCGTTCGAAAACAACGCGCCTACCAGGCGATGCCGTAATCTTCACCGTAGTCGCTGGCGCCACCCCACAGCGTACCGCTTTCATGATCAAAATAAATGGCGGTAATCGGGCTGTAGGTGCGATCGATCACCTCTACCTGATAGTCCATCTTTTGCAGGTTGGCCCGAACCCAATCCGGCACCTTGCGAGTCAGCTGCAGCCGTCCCGGCTCGGACTGATGCGCCCCGAAGGAACTCTGCATCTGATAGCTGGTGATCATGTGAGCCTCGACCGCCTGCTGAACGTTCATTCCAAACTCGACGATGTTTAAGAAAAACTGCAGCAGATTCTGGTCTTGCGTGTCTCCACCCTGAACCGAAAACGCCAGCAGCGGCCTGCCGTCTTTGAGCGCAATGCTGGGCGTCAGCGTGGCGCGAGGCCGCTTGCCGGGCGCCACCACGTTGAAGGGATTCACGCTTTCATCGAGCACAAAACTCTGCATCCGCTGGCTTAAACCCAAGCCGGTTTTGCCGGCGACAAACGCCGGAATCCAGCCGCCGCTCGGCGTGATGGATACCACCCATCCCTCAGCGTCTGCGGCCTGAATGGATGTGGTTCCCGCAAGAAAGCGCTCGTCATGACTTTCGACGCTCGCCTGCTGAAAGCCGTCTACGCCGTCAGCTTCGGCCGCCGGCGGGCTGCTGGTCCACTGCCCGAGCAGGTGCTGATAGGGATTCTCGCCCCCCTGAAACGGATACGGATCACCGGGTTTGACGTTGGGGTCGTTTTTCTCCCAGTTGATCTGTTCGCGCCGCTGTTTTGCATACTCTTTCGACAGCAGTCCTTCGATCGGCTCTTCCGGAGGCAGGTAGGGGTCGCCGTAGTAAAAATCCCGATCGGCGAAGGCCAGATTCATCGCCTGGTAAAGCGCGTGGATATACCGCGTGGTCGAGTAGCCCATGCTTTTCAGGTCGACCTCTTCCAGGATGTTCAGCGCCTGGAGCAGCACCGGCCCCTGAACCCAGTGCGTCAGCTTGTAGACCTCAACGCCTTTATAGGTGGTGCTGACCGGCTCTTCGATCTTCACCTCCCAGCTCGCCAGGTCCTTCAGGGTCATGAGCCCGTCGTACTCCTGGGATGCCCGGACCAGTTCACGGGCAATATCACCGCGGTAAAACCGATCGTACGCCGCCATGATTGCGTCTTTGCGGTTTTTCCCCTTGGCCAGCGCTTTACGTTCCGTGTCCACCAGCTTGGTCAGAGTTTTCAAAAGATCCGGCTGACGGAAAATCTCACCCGCATAGGGGGCCGCGCGTTCCTGCGAATTGTCGGGTTTGAGGTTCGGCAGGAAGAGTTTGCGCGAGTAGGACCACTGCATCAGGATGTCCTTGCGCTGCTCCATGTTGTCAGCCTGCGCCGCCTCGATCGGATAGCCTTCGGCCATCTGCATGGCCGGGGCCAGCACCTCGGCCAGGCTGAGGGTGCCAAACTCAGCCAGCATCACCATCAGTCCCCCAGGCGTGCCCGGTGTGACGGCAGCGAGCGGGCCATACTCGGGCGGATAGGTCATGCCGCGATCTTCAAAAAACTCCGGCGTTGCCCCGGTGGGCGCGACTCCCAGTGCGTTGATGCCAACCACCTTGCCGGTCTTTGGGTTATAGATCAGCGCCTGCGTCTCCCCGCCCCAGCTCAGCGTGTCCCACATCGTCGACGTGGCGGCGAGCATGGCGCAGGCTGCGTCAACCGCGTTGCCGCCTTTAGCAAAGGTCAAACTGCCGGCGGTCGCGGCCAGCGGCTTGCCCGTGATCGCCACCCAGTGTTTGCCGTGCAGGACGGGCTTAACGGTAGGCTGGGCGCAGGCTGTACCGGCGATAAGCGACGCGGCCAGGAGCCAGCGGCACGAGAAAAAACGGCGTTGAAAAGTCTGCGGCATGGAGGGTCGTATCTGTGGCGATGGGAGAGAATAGCAGAGCCGGATCAAGCTTGGGTGATGGACCAAGAGCGACGCCCTTGGCGTAATCCAGCAACATCTGCGCATTGTCCCGCACCACCAACGCCGCATAATGCTTGCAAACGGGATTGAGGGGTCCAACATGCGAACACAAATCTTGACGGCTGCGCTGGCCACGCTTTTGATTTGGATGGTACCCGACGACGCCGAGGCACAGGCAGCAGACCTCAGAGCCAAGGCTGCCGCGGCGGTCACTGCCGGCAATCATGATGAGGCGATCAAACACTACCGGGAGGTGCTGGCCATCGAGCCCCAGGACGGCGCGAGCCACTACCAGCTGGCGGTCCAGCTCATGGATTTCAGCGCAGAGCAGCGCAGCAGTCTGAAAGCGGCAGAGAACCACTTTAAGAAGGCCGGTGAGCTGGGCTTTCAACCGCTTGGGGTCAGCTATCGGCTGT
The DNA here is from genome assembly GCA_039033415.1 of Pseudomonadota bacterium. Lineage (NCBI taxonomy): Bacteria > Pseudomonadati > Pseudomonadota > Pseudomonadota bacterium. The sequence goes on from JBCCCR010000004.1 coordinate 32,822, forward strand.
CGCGGATTTACGCCCGCCGCGGTGAGACCGAGCCGGCGCTGGGCGAGCTCGAAAAGCTGGCCGCCGGTGGTTTTGGCCTGATCAATCTGATTGAAAACGAAGACGACTATCTTAAGGTCAAAGATTCACCCCGCTTTGGCAAAGCGGTCGCCGCCATACGCGCTGCACGGTATCCCTGCGAGGCCAACCCGAAACATCACGATTTCGACTTTTGGATCGGCGACTGGCGGGTCACCCAAAACGGGCAGTTCGCCGGGGAAAACCGCATTTCGGCAATCATGGGGCACTGCCTGATCTTCGAACAATGGACAAGCGCCAGCGGCGGCGAGGGCAAAAGCTTTAACTACTACGATCCGGGTCAAGACCGCTGGCGCCAGATCTGGGTTTCCGACAGCGGGACGTTCATCGAGTTTTCCGGCGAGGCGCGCGACGACGGCATCTTTTACACCGCCGAGACCACCAACCCCGCTGACGGCGCGGTCACCCAGCACAAGTTTGAGTTCACCCAAAACGGTGACGGCAGCGTGCGTCAGTTCTGGCAGACCTCCACCGACGGCGGATCGACCTGGAACACGATTTGGGACGGCCGCTACGACCGCTTAGAAGAAGCGGCGTTATAACAGCGCACTAGCGGCTCAGCGCCTCGATCTCCGCGAGCAGGGTACGGTTAACCTCGCGAGTTGAATCCTCAGATCGCTTTCGATGGCGCGCTGCGCCAGGCAGGCGGGTCCCCTGCATCGCTTCGAAGCGCTGAAAAAACGCCTCACAGCGACTCGGCCACTGATCTCCCGCCAGCAGCTCAGGGGCTAGGGCGAGGATGAACTCGCCGCCCGTGACCGGCCCGCCGTCACTGTTGTCAGCCGCCTCGGCCTCATAGCTAAACACCTCGTTGATCGCGCCTCCGGCCAGCAGTTCTACCAGAAGCGCCATGGCCGAGCCTTTGTGACCCCCAAAAGGCAGCAGGGAACCGGCGAGAATTGCAGCGGGGTCGGTGGTGGGCTGACCAGCGGCATCCACGCCGCAGCCGAGCGGCAGCTGCTCCCCCTCCCGGGCTGCAATCTGAATGTCTCCGTGCGCCATGGCCGACGTTGCCATGTCGCACGTGACCGGCGGCCTGCCGGGCCTTGGCCAGGACCAGGCCAGCGGGTTGGTGCCGAACAGCGGCGAAGCCCCACCGTGAGGCGCCATAACCGGAATGTTGTTGACGCAGGCAAACCCGAAGAGCCCCTGTTCCGCCAGCGCCTCGGTTTCGGGCCACAGTGCAGCAAAGTGGTGCGTTCGGCGAATGGTCAAGACCGCAACACCCAGCCGCTTCGCCGCGTCAGCGAGCACCGGTATGCCCCGCTCGATCGCCAGCGGAGTAAATCCGTTGTCACCGTCGACCCGCACCACCGCAGCCAGCTCTGTCTGCACACCGGGATCAGCCGCACCGTTGACCTTGCCGCTGCGCAGCGAGGCCACGTAGCCCGGAACACGAAACAGCCCGTGCGACAGCGCGCCGTCGCGCTCCGCGCTGACGACAGTCCGCGTCAAGGCAGCGGCATTGGTGGCGTCACACCCGTTAAAGGCGAAAACCCGGGTAGCCAGGTCCTCGATCTCCGCGAGCGTCAGCGACTGCGTCGGCGTGCCAATGTTGTGTGCCATGCGGGCTCCTCCTGTCCTCGCGATCATCTATGCATGACCACCTGTCCGGGATCAAGGACTGCCAATCCGGCAACGACATAGTCTGCGCGCCCATAACCCACTATGCTTGCCCATTCGTTTTGACCCGGCGCCCCAACCGTCATTGGCGGCTGCGCCTGAAGACCTGGCTAGGAGCGTAAGCGATGAGTGACAAACCCATCGAACCCAATCTGTTTGTCTTTTTTGGCGGCACCGGAGATCTGGCCCGGCGGAAACTGATGCCCTCGCTAGCACGTCTCCAGGCCAGAGGCCTGCTGGGTGAGCACAGCTACGTGCTCGCGCTTTCGCGCAAAGAAGATTTCGACGACGCGTCGTTTCGTCGATTTGCTCACGACGAGATGCTCAAGGCCGGTGTCAGCGAGGCGGCATGTTCGAGCCTATGCGAGTCACGGCTGTTTTTTCAGTGCATCAACAATTCGAGTCACGAAGACTTTGCCACGCTGAAAGCGCGGATCGAGGAAATCGAGCAAGCCCACGATCTTCCGCAAAATCGCGCGTACTACCTGGCGCTGCCGCCGACGGTGTTTGAGCACACCATAGAAGGGCTGGGACGCGCGGGGCTCAACCACTCCAAGGGCTGGACACGCATTGTCGTTGAAAAACCTTTTGGTCATGACCTTGCCAGCGCACAATCGCTGAATGCGCAGATTCACGCGCAGTTTGACGAGTCGCAGGTCTACCGGATCGATCACTACCTCGGCAAAGACACCGTCCAGAATTTCCTGGTGTTTCGTTTTGCCAATCCAATTTTTGAGCAGCTCTGGAATCGAAATTCGATCGAAAGCGTGGAGATCGCCGTCGGCGAGTCGCTAGGCACCGGCGGGCGAGCCGGCTACTACGACAAATCCGGTGCGCTACGCGACATGATCCAGAACCATCTGACCCAGCTGTTTTCTCTGATCGCCATGGAGGTGCCATCGGTCTACGAGCCCGATGCGGTTCGCCACGAGAAGATCAAAGTGTTGCGCTCGACCCTTGCCCCAACGCCCGAGGACGTGATCTACGGGCAATACGCCAGCGGCGCAATCGACGGCGAGAAGGTGATCGGCTACCTGGATGAAGATGGCATCGCTCCGGGCTCCGCCACCGAGACTTTTGTGGCGCTGAAGCTCAGAGTCGACAACTGGCGCTGGCAGGGTGTGCCCTTCTATCTGCGCACCGGAAAACGCATGCCCCAGAAAACCTCCCGGGTCGTCATCAAGTTCAAAGGTGCGCCGATCTCCTTGTTCCAGAGCATGGGCGAGGTGGGCGTTGCTCGAAACGTGATGGTCCTGAAGCTCCAGCCCGATGAAGGGTTTGACCTGTACTTTGACGTCAAGACGCCCGGCTCCCCTTTTGACATTCAGCGTCGGCCGCTGCATTTCAGCTACAAAGAATCTTTCGACGAGATTCCTGAAGCCTACGAGACGCTTCTGCTGGACGTGCTCGAAGGGGATCAGACCCTGTTTGTGCACGCTGAAGAGGTTGAAGCTTCCTGGAAACTCTATTCGGATCTGATCGAAAACCCACCCAAACCCAAGCCTTACTTTTCGGGGTCATGGGGGCCGGAAGCCGCGGACTTTCTCGGCGTCGACGAGGCCCAGAAGCTGTTTCGTTCATGAGCTTGGACGTTCAAGTTTTCCCCGAAACGGCGTCATTGGTTGATGCTCTGGCCGACAGCATCGAACGCTGGGTCGACGAGGCCATCACGGCGCGGGGCAAAGCGCACGTGGTGCTGGCCGGCGGCAGCACGCCGCAGGCCCTCCATGCACAGCTGGCAGACCGGCCGTTGCCATGGTCGTCAATCGACTTTTTTTTCGGCGACGAGCGGTGCGTCCCGGCTGACCATGAACACGCCAACTTTCGAGCCGCGCAAGAGTCGTTGCTGTCCAGGGTGCCGGTTCGCGAGGCGCAGATTCACCGCATGCGCGGCGAGGCCGGAGCCAATGCCGTTCGGGACTATGAGAACGAGTTGCCAGAGCGTTTCGACGTCACGCTATTGGGCATGGGCGAGGACGGCCACACCGCGTCGCTGTTTCCGAACGCGAGTAGCCTCGAATCAACCGAGCGGGTCATTTACGTCGACGATAGCCCCAAGCCGCCCCCCGAGCGCATCACACTCGGACTTCGAGCGATCAACGCCTCTCGCCACGTAGCGTTTATGGTGACCGGCGCGGGAAAAGCCCCCGCCCTTGCCCAGGTGCTGACCCAGCGCGTCAAAGATCCTCTGCCGGCGGCACGCGTTCAGCCGGACGATGGGACACTCACTTTTTTTATCGACACAAGCGCCGCAGCCGCGCTCGAAGGACAGCCTCATGACTAGCCAGTTTGGTGTGATCGGCACCGCGGTGATGGGCCGCAATCTTGCCCTGAATATCCTGGATCACGACGTGACCGTGGCGGCCTGGAATCTGGAGCGAGACCTGCTCGATCGTGCGGTTCAGGAAAGCGAGGGGCGGCTCGTCCCTACCGACTCGATTGAGGCTCTGCTGGCAGAACTCGAACGGCCACGACGAATCCTGCTGATGATCAAAGCCGGCAACCCTGTCGATATGGTCCTCGACCAACTCGCACCGCTGCTCGCCGAGGGCGATATTGTGGTGGACGGCGGTAACTCCCTGTTCACCGACACCCAGCGGCGGGAAAAGGCCTGGGCCGAGAAGGGGCTGCACTTTGTCGGCATGGGCGTTTCCGGCGGCGAGGAAGGCGCGCGCCACGGACCGTCCCTGATGCCCGGCGGCAGCACGCACGCCTATCAGCACCTGAGTCCGGTGCTGGAGGCCATTGCCGCGGTCAGCGATTCCGGGCCGTGCGTGACCCACGTAGGTCCGAACGGCGCCGGGCATTTTGTGAAAATGGTGCACAACGGGAGCGAATATGCCGACATGCAGGCGATTGCCGAGGCCTACGATCTGCTGCGGCGGGTCGGCGGCGTGAACAATGACGAACTCGCACGGATCTTTGCCGACTGGAACGCCGGACCGCTACAGTCATTTCTCATCGAAATCACGGCCCGCATCTTCGAGAAGAAAGCTGGTGGCCAGCACCTGGTGGACGACGTGCTGGACCAGGCCGGACAGAAGGGAACCGGGCGCTGGACCGCTCAGCTCGCGCTTGAGCTCGGGGTTTCCATTCCCACCATCGCCGCCGCCATCGACGCGCGTGTGTTGTCGAGCGCCAAGACCCAGCGCGAACATGCGGCGACGCTGCTTGCGGGGCCAGCCTCGGTTGAGGCCCCCGACGCCATGGCTGAGCTCGTTCACGATGCGCTGTTTGCGACGAAGATCGCGTCTTACGCCCAGGGGATGGATCTTATTGCCCACGGAAGCGCCGCCAACAGCTGGGGAATCAACAACCGGGAAATGGCACGTATCTGGAAGGCTGGCTGCATCATTCGCGCAAGCTTCCTGGATACCATCATGAAGGCTTACGAGAGCGATTCAGCCATCGCCAACCTGATGTTCGACGCCACCGTCCGAACGGAACTGGCGAAGCGGGTTCCAGCGCTTCGCCAGGTCGTGGGGCTCGCGGCGCAGGCGGGGATCCCCGCCCTGGCGATGAACGCCAGCCTGGCTTACTTCGACAGCGTGCGAACCGCACGGCTGCCGCAGAACCTGACCCAGGCTCAGCGGGACGCGTTCGGGGCCCACACCTACCAGCGGGTGGACGATCCCGACGGCCCCGCTGTGCACACAAACTGGCTCTGATGAGTCCTTCGGAGCGAGGCCTCAGGCCGGCTTTCTGAACACCAGCGTCATGCGGTCACTCTCGCCGATCCCGACGTAGCGCTCCCGATCGGTGTCGCCCTTCCTGAGCGTCGGCGGCAGGGTCCACACGCCCGTATCGTGATTAGCCGGGTCCTTCGGGTTCGCGTTGATCTCGGCGGTTTTGACGAGTTCGAAACCCTCGCTCTCAAACATCGCGATGACCTCAGACTGCTTGAGGTAACCGTTATGGCCGCGGGTGTAGTCATAGGGTGCAGCTTCGCTGGCGCGGTGCTGTACAACACCGACAATCCCGCCCGGCTTCAGCAGACCGTAGAAATGGGCGATCGTCTCGTCGGCCAGGTCTTCCCGCGCAAGTCCGTGCATACCGCGAAACGTCAGCACCGCATCGAGCTTGCCCTGCCAGTCCGGCGCTTCATCGATCTCGACGGCGTGGACGCGCGCAGCGTCGACGCCGGTCCATTCAGCCACCCGACCCGGGAACGTTTCGGGAAAGGCTTTGGCGCGTGCCTGGCGCTCGGGGCTGGCGTTGGCCATGTAGCGCTCAACGTCCGCATTGATGCCGACATAGGTGCCGTCAGAGGCGATCCAAGGTGCCAGCAATCGCGTATACCAGCCTCCGCCGGGTCCGTATTCACCCACCGCCATGTCGGGCGTGAGGCCAAAGAAGGCGAGCGTCTCAGCCGGATGACGGTATTGGTCCCGGGCCCGGTCTTCGTCGCGGTAGTCGGCGGCAAGCAGTTTGCCCATGTCCGCAGACTCGTGATGCCCCGCGTTAGCTAAGGTGATTGGCAGTACGGTGACCGCGAGCGCCGTGAGGATCACTCGATGCATGGCAAAACTCCTGAAGTTGTGATTAAAAGCCGGCCGGAATTTTAGCAAATCGCCGGCACGGAAGGTCGAAGTCGGCGGCGGCAAGAACTATCCTTAGCTCCATCGCTACTATCGAGTGCTTGCCCGTGACCCAAGGTGTTGCTGGATCGAACGCAAAAGCGGAGCTCGCGCGGCTGGCAGAACTGGAAGGGTCGTCCGGTGCACAGCCGCTGCCGCTAGCCGAATTTGAACGGCGGTTGGCCCAAGGCCGGGCGATGATGGGCCAGCATGGTCTGCAGGCGGTTTACCTGTGTGCGGGCAGCAACCTGCTTTACTTCACCGGGACGAAATGGTCGCTGACCGAGCGCCTGGTGGGCGCCATCATTTTTCCTGACGGACCCGTCGAATATGTGCTGCCGGCCTTCGAGGAGGGCACTTTCTCCGCCTTTATGAAGGTGCCGGGCAAGCTCAACCTCTGGCAGGAGCACGAGTCGCCGTTTGAGCTCGTTCATCAGGTCCTTGAGTCTCGCGGCGTAGCCGGGGGCACGGTGGGCATCGACGAGGCGACGCCTTTCCACCACTTCGGTGAAATTTCCGCCCTTCGCGACAGTCTGCGCTTCGTGGACGCGCGGCCGGTCACGGCCGGCTGTCGGATGCGAAAGTCACGGGCCGAGCTGGCGCTGATTCAGCAGGCCATGAACATCACGCTGGAAGTGCACAAGAGCGCTGCCCGGATCTTGAGGCCCGGTATTGAGACGACGGAGGTCGTCGACTTCATCGACACAGCGCATCGAACGATGGGGACCGCCGGCTCAACCTTCTGCGCGGTCCAGTTCGGCGAAGCCACCGCCTACCCGCACGGCGTCCCGGACCCGCAGGTCCTGGCGGATGGCGACATGGTGCTCATCGATACGGGCTGCCGGGTGCAGCATTACCACTCCGACATCACCCGCAGCTACGTGTTCGGACAGCCGAGAGAGCGTCAGCGCGAGGTCTGGACGGCGGAGCAGCAGGCGCAGGCTCGAGCCTTTTCGGCAGCACAGCCAGGAACAAGTTGTGGCGATGTCGACAGGGCCGCCCGGTCTTACCTGGAGTCACTGGGTTACGGCCCTGACTACGCGGTCCCGGGATTGCCCCACCGCACCGGTCACGGTCTCGGGCTGGACATCCACGAATGGCCCTACCTGGTTCGCAGTGACGATACGCTGCTGGCCGAGGGCATGTGCTTCAGCAACGAACCGATGCTGTGCCTGTACGGTGAATTTGGGGTACGCCTGGAAGACCACTTCTACATCACCGCTGAGGGTCCGCGGTGGTTCACTACCCCCAGCCCGTCGCTGGAAAATCCCTTCGGCTATTGAACAGCCGCTGATCGGGGGCCTGGCGGCAGGTTTTCCAGCAGGAACCGGGTCATCAGCCCGTAGAGATGCCGCTTCGTGTTGGGCTTCTCGTCGATGCTGTGGCTGCGGTCCGGATAAGGCATGAACGTAAAGGTCTTGTTCAGGCCAATCAGCCGATCGATCAGCTGCACCGAACTCTGGTAGTGCACGTTGTCGTCTGCCGTGCCGTGAATCACCAGAAGATTACCTTCCAGGCCGGCGGCGTGGGTGATCGGTGAGCCCTGGACATAACCCTCCTCGTTATCCTCGAGCAGACCCATATAGCGTTCCTGGTAAATGGTGTCGTAAAGACGCTGGTCGCTGACGAACGACAGCGCGATACCCGTTTGGTAAATCTCAGGGTATTTGAATAGCGCGTTGAGGGTCATCTGCCCGCCGCCGCTCCAGCCCCAGCTCCCGACCCGCCCCGGATCCAGATACGGTCGCTCAGCCAGCAGTGCCCTGACCGCTCGCGCCTGATCCTCAGAAGCCAGAATGCCGATCTGGCCATAGATCGACTTTCGCCACGCCCGACCTCTGGGGCCCGGCGTGCCGCGGCTGTCCACGCTGGCAACGATGTACCCCTGCTGCGTCAGCAGCAGATGCCACGCGTGGCGGTCACTGCGCCAGCGGTTGATCACCGTCTGGCCTGCCGGCTCGCTGTAGACGTACATCAGCAGCGGATACTGTTGGGTCGGGTCAAAGTTGTGGGGCTTCATCATCCAGCCGTCGAGCTCGACGCCATCCTCAATGACTACTCGAAAGAACTCGGTGGCTCCCTGTGGCGTGGCGGCCAGTGCGTCGACCACTTTTTGGTTGTCCAACACCGTCCGCAACGATCGGTGGTCAGGCAGCGCCACAAAGTCCACCCGCGGAGGAGACCTAAGCGTTGAGGCGGTATGGAAAGCCCAGCGCGAGTCGGGCGAGATGTCGTAGGCGTGTACGCTGGATGGACCGACCGGCGTGAGTCGTTCAACCCTCGCCGGGCCGCCCAGCGGGGAGCGAAAGAGGTAGCGGGCCGCATTGTCCTCTGGTGAAGCCAAGTAGTAGACAAAACCGTTTGTCGTGTCGATGTGGGACACCTCGATGATGTCGAAATCTCCTGGCGTCAGCAGCGTTACCTTTGAGCCATCGCGCGACACGCGGTAAAGGTGGCGCCAGCCGTCCCGGTCGCTCAGCCACGTAAACGACTCACCGTCGGCCAACCATTTGACGTCGTCGTGGATATCAATCCATGCATCGTCCGTTTCTGTGAGAATGACCCTGGCTGATCCGTCGGTCGCGCCCGCCAGCATCACCTGGTTTCGATTCTGGCGGCGATTGACGTACTGCAGCAGCACCTCGTCAGAACTGTCGGCCCAGTCCATCCGGGGGACGTAGTTTTGGCGCGGGTCACCCGGCAGCTCAATCCACGTGGTGCGCGCTGACTCAAGCTCCACGACGCCGACGCGAACGGCGGAGTTCGTGCTGCCGACTTTGGGATACTGCAGCGGGATGGGCTGAGAGTAGACGTCGCCGGTGTCATTCATCATGTAAAAGGTGCCGACGCCTTCGGTATCGAATTGCCAGTAGCAGATTCGCCTGGAATCGGGGCTCCACTTAAATCCGAGGCGCAGACCAAACTCTTCCTCGTTCACCCAGTCGCCCGTTCCGTTCACCACCAGCTCGGATCCGTCACGGGTCAGCTGCCGAGCCGACCCGCCTTCCACGCTCTCCACGTAAAGGTTGTTCTCCCGGACGTACGCCACATGCCGGCTGTCCGGTGAAAACCGCGCATACATCAGGGTTGAAGGCTCAGCGTCCGCGCCCACCTGACGCAGCTTGCCGGTCGCTAGCTTCAGCAGCCAGTAATCGCCCAGCGATTCGTAGCGCCGAAACTTTTTGGTGTTGGTGCTGATCAGGGCGAACTGCCCGTCATCAGACCAGGCATAGTCCTTGATCTCGAGCGGCCGCTCCTGCCCCTCGGGGATCAGCTGGCGAGCGCTGACCTTGACGTTACGCTCGCCCGATCGGGCGTCGTGCCGAACGATGTCATAGCCATCTTGCACCGCCGTCGATATTTCCACGGTGGTGTAGTGGTCGCCGTCACCCAGCCATTTGCTCGGCACCACGGTACCCAGGTCAAACGCTTTGTCGTGAAAAATGTGGCCGACGGTCAGGAGTTGCGACGCGCCGGACACGGGTTCGGACTGCTCGCCGGTCTGCGCGCACACTCCGCCGCCAAAAACCAACGCCAGAACGGCCGCGGACAGACCGAGTGGGTTAGCGAAGGCAGGTCGGGCCATCAACGGTACTCAGCGACGGGCTTGCCCAGCACTTCCATGCGGGGAGAGATGCCAAGGCCCGGGTCCTCCGACGCTGTCATGGTCCCGTTCTGCCGCTGCGGCGCGCCGGTGGCGCTGCTGACGGTCACGTAGCTGTTGAAGTCGGTGGCCGAGAACCTGAGCGATTCCGGCGTTGAGTGCGCCAGGTGCGCAATGGCCGCCGTGATGATGTCGCCGCCCCAGCTGTCTTCGATGGTCATGGGGATATTGAGCGACACGCAAAGATCACGGATCTGCCGGGCCCGGGTGAGGCCGCCGACCTTGGAGATCTTCAGGTTGATCACGTCCATGGCCCGGTCTTCGTGGGCGCGCAGCAGCGCATCAAGGCCGGTCACGTTTTCGTCCAGCACAAGAGGCAGGGACGTTTTTTCCCGGACGGTTCGGCAGTGCTCATACAAGGCACAGGGCTGCTCGATGTACACATCCCGGTCACTGACGGCAGCCACAACCCGCAGCGCGTCGTCGAGCCGCCAGCCGGTGTTGGCGTCAGCCACGAGCGTCTCACCGTCCTTTAGCACGTCCGCCACGGCGTGAATGCGGCGGATGTCATCAGGCACGAGGCCGCCGACCTTGAGCTGAAAACAGGCATAACCCTCATTGCGATAGCCGGCGACGTTGTTTGCCATCTCCTCGGCAGGACCCTGACTGATGGCGCGGTAAAGCTCAATGCTGTCGCCGAAGCGGCCACCCAGCAGATGGCAAACCGGCAAACCGCTCACCTTTCCCAGCAGATCCCAGCAGGCCATATCGAGCGCAGACTTGACGTACGGATGGCCCAGCAGGGCCTGATCCATCAGGCGATTGATTTTTGCGACCGCCGTCGGGTCCTGGCCCAGCAGGGTTGGGGCCAGCTCTCCAATGCCGGCGCGCGCGCCGTCCGCGAAGGCTGGGAGATAGAAGGGCCCAAGAGGGCAGACCTCGCCGTAGCCGATCGCTCCGTCGTCCGTGATCAGCTCAACGATTGTGCTGTCGAACACCTCGACATATTTTCCGCCGGACCAGGAATAGCGACCCTCAACCAGTGGCAGGTCCACCTGGTAGACGCGAATGGCGGTGATCTTCATTAAGCGCGGGACTTACTCGCCCAGAAACCCCGCGACCAGCTTAGCGCTGGCCTCGGGCTTTTCGAAAAACAAAAAGGTTCCCCCATCCTCGATCACCTGCCGACGAGCGTTGGGCAGCAGCTTGAGCAGCGTTTCCTGGTGACTGACATATTCGTCGCGCGCGCCCTGAGTCAGGAGCACATCGCGGTCCTTCAGGCTGGCCAGAGCGGGTCGCCGGTCCCAGCGCAGCACCCCGTAATGCGCATCATAGGGACGCAGCCGGGTAGCCATATTGCCAATGTAGGGGATGAGGATCTCCTCGGGAGTCGACTCCGGCATGTAGCCGACGAAACGCTGCCAGGCCTGACTCAAGGAGACACCCTCCCGGTCCACACGCTTGCGGTTTTCCAGGTCGAGACTCTCGGTAAAGGCCTCAGATTCTTCTTTATCCTTCACTCCGCTGGTGCCGGACAAAATAACCTTCTGCACCCGGTTGGGGTACTTCCAGGCGAAGTTCATCGCGACAAGCGCACCGCCGTGGTGGCCAAGCACGTGAAATTTGTCCACATTGAGGTGTTCAAGGACAGCGAGTCCGGACGCGGTGTACTCATCGACCCCTAGCTCGTGATCCGGGTCGTCCGAGTGTCCGTGGCCCGGCCAGTCCCAGGTGATCAGTCGATAGCGATCAGCTAGATAAGGCACCAGGCCGGCGTACTCCTCCCCGGAGGACGACGACTGGTGCACCAGCAGCAGCGTCTCACCCTGCCCGGCCTGCCAGTAGTGAATCTGCCCTTTCGGCGTGTTGACGTAGCCCTGCGTGATGGCCGGGTTAGAAGTGGTTCGCATCAGGGCCTCCTCAGCTGCGGCGTCCGGTGCCCATACAGGCAGCCCGAGCAGCAAGGCTGGGACGATCGATAAGAATCTCATGGCGGTGTACCTCGCATTAGCGGGGAGATTATGGACCGATCAGATGGGCAGTCCAATTTTCTTGAGCACCGCATGCCAACGCGGGTCGTCCCGCAGGTAGGCCAGCTGCCAGCTGAGCTTCATTTCAATCAGGGCCGGATCCCGGGCGTCAGCCGCCTGGTTAAGGAGCTCAAACACCTTTTCACTGTCACCACAAAGCCCGTAGATCTCGGACGCGTTGAACACCTCACGTTGCGCGATCAGATCATCAGCAATCGCGTAGGCCGCCTCTGTCTCCTGCGCCTTGCAGGCGATCATGCCGTTGCCAATGGTTCGCCAGATGGGCGAGGTTTCGCGTGCGTTCGCCTCGCGCGCCGCGTCCAGGTTGTCCTGCGCCAGCATCACCTTGCTGAGCTGGTAGTTGGCGAAGCCGGAGTCCGGCTTAAACTCCAGCACCTTGCTGATCATCTCCTCAGCGAGGTCAACTTTTCCCGCAGCCAGCGCGTTCAGGCTGTAGTTGGAGTAAGTCAGATGATTGAGCGGATCGCGGTCGACGATACGCTGGAACGACTCCATGGCCTCGTCATAGCGTCCGAAGCGGCCATAGATGGTCCCGAGCCTGCGCAGCGCCGTAATGTGGTTCGGGTCAATATCCAGGGCTCGCTTCAGGTCGATTTCTGCACCGGTGTAGTCACGCGCAATGACCTGTTTGATCAACGCGCGGGCGACGTAGGCGTCAGGCAGCTCCGACCCCAGCTTCAGCGCCTCATCGATCAGTGCGGTGGCCCGGTCGATGCCCAGCTCGCGGTCCAGTGCCGCCAAATTCAGAGCCAGCATCATGTTGGCGTTCGCCAACCCCACCAAAGGCTCGGCGAAGTCCGGGTCAGCCGCTCTCGCCTGATTAAAGTAGTCGATCGCCTGCTGCTGGTTCTCAACCGAAATCAGTCCCTGCAAATAGTTGCCCTGCTGATAAGCCTTGTACGCAGCCGCGACGACAGCGCGCTCCTCGGGCTCCTCTTCCGGCTTGTTCAGTAAACGGCCCTCAAGCGCATCGACCACCGCCTGCGCGATTTCATCCTGCACCTGGAAAATGTTGGTGAGCTGGCGATCGAACTTGGCTGACCACAGCGTCTTGCCCTGATCGGCATCAATCAAACTGGTGCTGATACGCACGTTGTTGTCCACCGCCCGGACCGAACCCTCCAGAATCGTGCCGACACCGAGGGTTTTGCCGATGGTCTTAAAGTCGCCCTCATGATTTTTGAACTGAAACGCGGACGTTCGCCCCGTGACCTTGAGATCGGTTTTGCGCGACAACAGGTTAAGCAGCTCGACGGTCAGGCCCTCGGCAAAATACTCCTGGTCACGCTGCGCGCTCATGTCCGCAAAAGGAAGTACCGCGATGGCGCGCAGCTGCTCACCGCGAACCGCGTCCGACTGCCAGATCTTCTCCAAGATGAAGTAGCCAACCGCCAACGCCAGCACCCCCATGATCACCAGGTCGGTCTTGCGGTCGGCTCGGGCCTTGAAACGGACCTCTTCCGAGGTGTCGACGCCGTCCTCGCGCTTGATGCCTTCCGGCGTCAGCTCGAACATCCACGCCACGATCAGCGCAATCGGCAGGCCGCCGGCCAGGGTCAACACGACGGCCCGCATGATCCAGTCGGGGGCGTCGAAGGTTTCGAGCAGCAGATCGGACGCTTCCACCAGCGCCCAGCCAACGACCACGTAGCCGATCGCGACGCGAATGACGTTTCGCCGCTTCAGTTCCTGAAAGAAAGACAAACGTTAGCCCTCGAAGTGCATATTGGGTTCCAGCCGGTCAGCCTCGATTATCGCATTTCGCCCGGCAGCAGGTCAGGTTAATTGCCGGCAGCACCGAAGGTTTCGGTGCTGCCGGCGGTACCTGCTTAGTCCTCTAGCGGCGCGCAGTCCTGGCCGAACGTGCGCTGGGAACTGCTGATCAGCAGCTCCGCGGCGGCAACCCCGCACCCGACGTCCTGCCTTGAACCGTTCAGCCGCGCCCGGCCTCGGCGCGCGATCATGTAACCGCCGATTTCGGTCCGTGACGCGGAGAAACGGATCGCGTTGCTGCTGAAAATATTGGTGAAAAAGGCCAGGTCGTCGACAAACGGCGTGATCTTGTGCCGTGAGCCGGTTATCCGGATGTTGTCGTTAGATACGATGGTCACGTTGGCCTCAACGCGAGAACCCTCGACAAACACATCGCACGGCACCCAGTACAGCCCAGGTGCGGCGTTTCGCTTGAGCCGCCACCAGCCCCAACGATTGCACTCGTGGGTCATGTCGTGGAAGTCATCGCCCAGCGCTTCGGCCACCGCACCACCGGGTCGATAGTCACCAATTTTGTAGCTGAACGGCCATGGCGCGCGGTCGACCTGCTCGGGCTCCACGGCAAACTCCTGCCGTCGGCCCCGAACGATCAAGCGATCCGCATAGCGGGTGGGACCGTTGATCGTTTTGTCCGAACCGGTGATGCGGATGTCGCTGTTGCTGTGCATCAGGCCTTCCACCGTGCCCGAACCACCGCTCCAGTCGATGCCCCAGCTCCAACGGTCCTGTGCCCACAAGCCGACCGGCCCGATCACGTTGATCTCCAGCGTCTTGCTTTGCTCGAACTCGGTGCCAAAGCTGGCCGTCACTACGACCGCGATGTCGGCGTTGGCCTCCTCGTACTCATGCTCAGCGACAAACGTCAGCGTTTCGTTATCCTCCGTTAGGTCGAGCGTTTCGCTTGTGCCGTCACCCCAGTCGACAGTGACGGTTTCCGTGAAATCACCTAGGTCCGTGATCACACCGGAGATCTCCAGCGGAGTCCCGACCGCAATCGTTTCGTCGGACGCTTCAACCTCAAGCGGCTCGACCACAAAGTATGAGTTGGTCTGGGACGTTGGCGCGTTGCCAGCAAAGTCGGTCGATGTGACCGTAAACGTCTGGGTACCAACACTTGCTGCGGGTACCGGCTGGCCGGATGCCACCGGTCCTAAGCAGCTCGCGGGTCCCGAACCGGAGTCCAGGCACTCGTAGTCGGCGGCAACGTCGCCACCCACCTCAAAGAACTGCCCATCCGCCGGCGATGCGATCACCACGCCGGGCGACACCGTGTCGATCAACACGTTGAAGGTGACGGCGTTGTCGCCGCCCACTTCCCGTACGCTGACGAAGTGCACACCCTCGCCGGCTACGGCGATGTCACCCGTCAGCGGCTGGAAGTTCGGCGAATCGACGGCAAACTCATACGCCACGCCGGGCGCCTGGTTGGTCACGCTCACGATCACCGGCTGGCTGCGGCTCCACTCACCGGGATTCACGTCGACACCGTTGGTGTCCTCCAGATCAATGCCGAAGGTGCCGTTGTTGCCGCCTCCTGGAGGTGGCGGCAGCGGCGTCTGTTCCGCCACGTAGAACGTCCCCTTGAACGTGCTGTTGGCAACATTGCCGCCGCTGTCCAGGGCCTGGACGAGATAGTCCACTTCGCCGTTGATCAGGCCGCTGTTGTTGACGGCGCCTCCGCCGGTCCAGGTGCTGGTGCTGCCGCTTTGGACAAGATCTTCCAGAACCCAGGTCGAGTTCACGCCGTCGAAAGACTGCCGATACAGGACCGCTACCCGCGTAACCACACCGGGTGAAGCGTCGGTCGCCTCGACGGTAAAGGCCGCCTGGAAACCGCTGCCGGCCTGGACAACGCTAGCGTTGATGTTGTCCAGCTCCGGACGGATATCGTCACCGCCACTGTTTTTGGCCGCCGCATTCTTCAGCGCCGTCACCGGCGCCGGCTGATAGAAGACCTGCACGTCGACACTTTCAAAGATCCGCTGCGTGCCGAAGTCTTCACCGGCGTTGGACGTGTACTGGCCGGTGATGATGTTCAGCTGCTGCCGATCCTCGAACGGGCCGGGATCAGCCGGCACCCTATAGCCAACCACGTTGGTGAAGCTGGTTGGGAACACGACCTCGTCGGTTTCGATTTCCGGTTCGAGCGCCCCCTCATCAATCACCGGTCGGGCGAAGGCCATATCGGGCACAATCTCGTCCCGGGTCGTTAGACCCGTGATGAACGCGCTGCGCGCTACCTCACCCGGATTGTCGCTGGTCACGTCGACGCCGATGATCGGCTGCAGAGGTCGGTAGTGGACAAACTGCACGTCACCCTCAACCGTCGCGCCTTCGGCGCTGTAGAGCCGGCCTTTGTCGGTGTTGACGAAGTCGACGTCGTAGTCGAGCGGTGAGGCCAGGCTGATCGAGGCTGAAGCCAGACCGGAGATCGGGTCGTTCAGCGTCGGACGCAGCGTCGGCAAAGGCTCATCGATCGGCGTCGGATTCTGAATCTGATACATCGGCAGGCCGAAGTAGACTGACGCCTGCAGCGCCTTGTAGTCGTACTCACCGTACACGCCCAGGTCACTGAAGTACTCCTGCTTGGCAAAGGCGTGAGCCTGGCCGGCGGTGACGTTGCCATTGAGATTGCGGGCAAAGTTCGCCAACAGGCGTTCGGTGAGCGCCAGCGCCACCGTATCACCCAGACCGTAAGCCGCCTGGCCGACGTAAACCGCGCCAAGGCTGTTCAGCGTCTGCGACCAGTCCTGTGATGACTGCGTGGACGGCACCGAAATATCGGCGACGTTGATGCCCGAGTGGCAGCCCACCGTGAACCAGACACGGCCCGTGAGATCGTTGCCGGTCAGGTCACCCACGTTGATCAGGTTGGTCGAGTAGTTCCCGGATGCATCACCGCTGGAGGGCAGCGCCTCGTCATAGTCAAAGTGCATGTTGAACGACACGACGTCTCTGGCGGTGTTGTTGGTCAAACCCGCGGCCGTCAGGAAGTCCACCCGATCCCAGGGATCAGCGGCGTTGGGAAAGTCGATCAGCGGCGTCGACTCCAGCCCGTAGCTTCCGAACGTCTGCTGGATATCGGTCGACGCATCGGCGATGAAGTCATAGCCGGCTGACAGCGCCGTCGTCGGCGTCAGCACGCCACCGGACAGCACGTAGTTTTCCGCTGCCGTCTGAATGTCCTCCGCGGACTCCACCAGTCGACCGACCGCCAGCTCCGGCACGTTCAGGAAGCGGTTGAACCAGCGAACCGGGTCGATGTCGCCGTAGGTGTCGTCCGACAGGAAGTTTCGGTTGATCATCGAGCCAAACAGCGCGTTGTCGGCAAACGTGGTGGCAAAGGTGGACTCGTTGGCGATCGCCGTCTCGTCACCCTTACGCTGGAACGGAATCACCTCGTCTGAACCCACGATGGTCACGTAGGCGAGCTGCGGGGAGGTCGCCCGCCGCTGTTCCAGGTAGGCGGTAATCGCGTTGACCACGCTGTTGGCGGCGTCCACGTCGCACGGATCCAGATCCCAGGCCGCGTAGTTCACGCCGGCGATGGTGGACACGTCCACCACAACACCGTCGACGATACCCGGAGCGCTGACCAAGGCATTGATCGCCGCAAGCGCTTCGTCTGCCGCGGCGGCACCGCCGCCGTTCAGCGCTTCTTCGCTCTGCGCCAGGCGCTGCCAGTTCACCAGGAACACCGCGTTGGTCGCCGGCGTCCAGCTGCCGGCGGCGGCCCAGGTCTGCGGACCGGTAGCGGTTCCCGGCCAGGTTCGGGACGGACACTGCGTCACCGGCACCTCCGGCGTGACCTTGATCCGGAGGGTATACGGATCGTCAGACACCGAGCCGTTGTAGCCCGATACCTGGATGGTGAACGGATCGCCGTCGGAGATCGCTGAGACCTCCTCGTCATTGTTGTCCCGGTTGGTCGACAGAGACGACAGCGGTAGGACACCGATGTTGATGTCTTCCAGCGAATCCGGTTCCTCCGTCTGGTTGCCGGCGAAGTTGATGCCGTCATCCTCAAACGGAATGGAGTCGAGCGACGCGGCTTCCACCAGCTGCCCTTTTGCCTCGATAGCCGACAGGGGCTCGTAAAGGAGCAGATCGTTGTCGCCGGTCGGGTTGCTCATGAAGACCGTGACTCGGCTGCCGCTGGGCGGCGCGCCGATGCGGAAGTAATCGTTGTCATCTGGCGTGCTGATGTGGCCGAGGATGAGCTGATCCGGATCGGGGGTTGGCGGGAAATTGATGTTGTCCGACTCGTTGATGAAGCTCGGCACCACTTCCACAGCCGCCGCGGTGGCGTCGGCCGTGGCGGCGGGCAGGCCGCCTAGGTCCAGGCTGGCCTCGGCGGGAAAGTCGCCCAGCGTCAGCGGCGGCACGGCCACAAACTGCAGCGTGTTGTCGCTGAAGGCGCCGGGATCCACCGGGCCGAAACTCATGGTGACCGTGCCCTCCCCCGCGTTGGGCGTCATGAGCGGATCAGGCACCGGCGACATCATCGTGCTGCCGCCGCCCTGGCTCTGGGTCATGAACTGCGTTGAGCCCGGCACCAGGTAGAACTGGTCCGACACGGTCACGTTCACCGTCACCGGCTCGACCAGCGTGCCGTTGAGCTCGAAGTCGACGGCGTAGCCAATAAAGTTGTCCGCCGCAAATTCCTGCGGGTTTAGCTCCGACAGCGAGAGGTTTTCCCACGGGAAGTCGGAACGCAGCACGAGCGATATCAGCAGCTGGCCGAAAGTCAGGTTGCCCGGATTGGCCACCTCACCGAGGGTCTCCGGGTCACCCGGCTCGATGCCAAAGAGATACTCCAGCGTGAAGGCGTCGAGCAGTTCGCCATAGAGGATGTCGCCGAACTGCGGCGAGGGGAAAAACGACGACAGGGGTGCGTCCGCAATCACCTGGCCGGCGACAAACGCGTCGCCAACGGTGTTGCAGCCTTCGCAGGCGACGCCGTCGATCAGGAACGACGACAGCGGGAATGATGACAGCGGCAGCGACGACAGCGGGAACGACGACAGCGGGAAGGACGACAGCGGCGTCGCGGCAAACGTCGACTCGCCGGCCGCCAGCAGCGCCGTGATCAGCTCACCGAAATCGGATCCATTGTTCACACCCAGGTCACCGCAGGTGGCCTGTCCCTCAGCGAGCGCGGCCGTGTCGTAATAGTCGCAGAACAGCTGGCCACCCACGTCGAACGACGACAGCGGGAACGAGGACAGCGGGAACGACGACAGCGGCGCACCGGCCACGTCCGCAAAGTCGAGCTGAAATGACGACAAGGGAACGTTGGCGATGTCGAATGACGACAGCGGGAACGACGACAGTGGCGTCGCCGCCAGCGACGTGGTGCCGAGATCCCTAAGCGCGGATACCAGGTCCAGCAGGCCGGCGGTCGAAGGATCGATACCCAAATCGGTGCAGGTCGGCTGGCTGTCCGCCTGCGCCAGCGCGTTATAGAAGTCGCAGAACGGCTCACCGCCCACTTCAAATGACGACAGCGGCAGCGACGACAGCGGGAACGACGACAGCGGGAATGACGACAGCGGCGCGGCCAGCAGGTCGAACGACGACAGCGGGAACGACGACAAGGGGAATGACGATAACGGGAACGACGACAGCGGCAGCGACGATAACGGGAACGACGACAGCGGGAATGACGACAGCGGGAACGACGACAGCGGCAGTGACGACAGCGGGAACGACGACAGCGGCGCTTCGGTGATGCCGAACGATGACAGCGGGAACGACGACAGCGGCAGGCTGGACAGCGGCAGTGAAGACAGCGGCGCGCCCCGAACCTGCAGACTGACGACAGTGTCGCTGCTCTGGCAGTCGGTAAACCCATCACCGGCCAGAGCGCCACAAACCGAGGCGCTGCTGCCGGCGTTGTTCAGCCATTCATCGAGGATCCCCACGGTGATTTCATCGCCGAGGGTCAAGCCAGCCAGCGACAGTGAAGACAGCGGCGACTGCTGAATCGCCAGCGATCCCAGCGTGATGTTATCCAGCAGATCAGACGGCGCGTCGGGCGCTTCCAGCACCTGCTGCAGCGTGATGTTCTGCAGCGGCGCGCCGGCCAGCGACGGCACCTGCTCAATCACCTCTGCCCAGCCGCCCGGCTCGCTCAGGAGCGGGAACGACGACAAGGGGAATGACGACAGCGGGGCCCCGGTGACGGCAAACGACGATAGGGGAAACGACGACAGCGGGAAGGACGACAGCGGTGACGCCTGCAGGTCCAGCGACGACAGCGGGAACGATGACAGCGGGAACGACGACAGCGGTGCCGCTTCTGGCGGGTTCGCGTTGTCACCCACCACACCCGTGAGCGTTTCGATCGGGATATCGATCAGCGGGATGTTCTCGACACCCGGCTGGGTGACGCTGGTTGTGACGCTCAGCAGCGCGTTGTCGATGGTGGCGGGAATCGCAGATCCTTCAAAGGCTCCAATGTCACAATCCGGGCCTTCGGGGCGATTGACGCCGCGCTGGTCGACCAATTCACATTTTGTCTCGTTTTCAAACAGGAAGTTGGAGATGCGCTGTTCACCGCCGATGCCCGTCAGGACGCTGGCCGCGCCGGTAAAGCCAACAAACACGTCGCCGTCGGCATTCACGTCGGCCAGCGACAGGATGTCGACCGTTGCCGACACGTTAGGCAGCGCTGGCCTGGTCACGGTCAGACCCGACTGTTCAGCCAGCCTGACTTCGAGCAGGTTGGTATCGGCGTCGTAGTCCAGCCAAACGTTCCAGCGGTTGCCGCTGGACAGGACGCCGCGACTGCCAAAGTACTGAACCGCAATGCTGTCCATGCTGCCGTTGACGTTGATGCCGACGTGGTCCTCATCGAGCTCGTTGGCGCCGACACCCTCACCGTTCAGCCAGGTATCAAACTCGACGGAAACGCCCGGCACCTGAGGACCAGCGGGCTGGTAGCCGGGCTGGCCGAGGTCGTCGAACGAGCCGATACCCAGCGCGCCGCCGCCATCGGTGAGCAGCGTCGGATCATCGGTAAAGGTAATGGTTAGGCCGTCAGCCGCGTTCCCCCCTGAACCGGGGACAATGCGGAAGGAGAACAGGGCCTCGAAGTCAGAAGTCACGTCCACCGGGTTGGTCAGGTAGGCAGAACCAACGGTTCCGCCGGCATTGGAACCGGCAAGCAGGATTTCGTTGCCAGGCTGCAACGGCGACTGATTGTCGACCAGCGTGGTTGAACCCCGGGTCGTAAAATCCGCCAGGTCGGGGAAATCGAAGAACACCACCTCGGATGGCCCACCGGCGTCCTGCGCCGGGCTGCCGGGCAGCAGCGCATGGGTTTCCGTAGGACCACCGTTGTCGGCGAGCAGGCCAATCAGCGGGTCGCCGATGAGGTCGTTCGGCGCCAGGATCTGGCACGGATTGACGTCATAGATGTTGAAACCGCCTGACAGCACCTGGTCGCAGTCGCTTGTCACACCCGTATTGCCGGAGAACAGGCTGTTGCGGAAATTCAGCGGGCCCTGCCCGATCTCGGCATAGAGCGCTCCGGCATCGGGCGCCGTATTAAACGCGAAGGTCACGTTGTTCACGTTGGCGCTGCCGCCGGCAAACACGGCAACCGCACCGCCGTCACCGGTGTTACCCGGACCGGGATTTACGACGTTCCCGCTGAGCGTGCTGTTGGAGAGGTTCAGCGTGCCCGTCGAGGCAACGGCGCCGCCGCGTGGCTCAACGCCCGGGTCAGTCACCGAGTTGGAGACCAGGGTTGAACGCGCAACGGAAAGGATGCCCTCGTTGTAGATGGCGCCACCGTCTCCCGAGTTCGATCCGCTGATGGTGGAGTCAGCCAGGATCAGCTCCAGCGTCGCTGCGCTATAGATTGCGCCGCCTTGACCTGCACCGTCGCCTGCTTCAGTCGCCTGGTTGTTGATGAACTGCGTGTCTTCAATGAGCCCGATGACCCCGCGGAACTCCAGCGCACCGCCTTGGCCGGAAAAGCTCAGCCCGCCTTCGCCAACCGTATTGCCGACCAGGAGACCATCAAAGAGCTGCATCTGGCCCGTGCCCGGAGCATCCAGCGAAATCGCGCCACCGGCGCTTCGAGCCGTATTGGTCTCGAAGACGTCGGTGTTCGACACCAGCGTCGATGCAAAAATGGCGCCGCCATTAACCGTCGTGGAGTTGTTTCTGAAGGTGTTGTCAGTTGAGTTCAGCGTGCCCAGTGGGGACCGGATCGCACCGCCCGGTCCAAAAGGCGCTGCGTTGGTGAGGAACGATGAGTTGGTGATCGTGGCGCCGAGCACAAGGTTGATCGCGCCGCCGCCGCCGCCCGCATCGTTGGCCTCAAAGGTGGTGTCGTTGATGGTCGCTGGGCCGCCGGCGATATTGATGGCCCCACCTTGCCCGCTATTAGGATCGGCAGAGTTCAGATTCATGAATCCGCAGTCCATGTTCAGACTGCTGGCCAGCGACTCCTGGTGGATGCCTCCACCGTTGACCGCCGAGTTGTCGGAGAACTGCGTGTACGTCACCGTGAGCGCAGCCTGAGTCCAGAGCCCGCCACCGTTGCCGTTCACAGCCTGGTTGTTGGAAATAAAGTTGGTCCCCTGGCCCACCGGGGCCGGAATCGTGCAGGCCGGCGCACCAATCCGCAGCGTCGACGCCTGCGAGTAGATACCCCCGCCGTCGTTGACAGCAATGTTGTTGGCGATGGTGGTGTTGTTGATGACCACCGTCTGGCTGCCGTCGAGGTAAATGCCGCCACCATTGGTCCCGGCAGAGTTGCTGAGAATTTCGCTGTTCGTCAGCGTCAAATTGCTGCTCGACTCAACAAAGATTCCGCCGCCGACTACGCCGGCGCTGTTGTTGTCGATCCGAACGTTGTCGAGCACTACGTCGAGAAACGGACTCTGGATGTCGATGCCGGCACCCTGGCCGGCAAAGTTTGCACCGGTCACGCGAATGCCGGTCATGGTGAAGCTCTCGGTGGCAAACACGCCCTGCGTGCCCAGCCCGGTGACGTCGATGACAACATTGTCCGGCCCGGAACCCTGCAGCGTGATGCCGCTGTTGGCGAGCGTAATGGACTCGGTGTAGATACCGTCGGGGACCACTACGGTCCCGCCCGGCGCCGCCGCATCGACTAATGCCTGCAGGGGACCAACACTCGGCTGCAGCTCAAACGCACCCGCGTCGCAGGCGTTCAGCTGCGGCCGGGACACACCGCGCTGGTCGGTTGTAGTCCCGGTGCCGCCGCAGGTCGGATCGTTCAGACCGGAGTCGACCGCTGGGCTGGACGGATCCAGCGCCCGGGTAAAGGTCGGTCCACCGTTATCTTGCAGCGGGCCCAGCAGTGGTTCCAGAGGCGAGGCGGGGGTTCCCCACTGGTCACCCACCGCCTGGAGCGCGCCGCAGTTAAGATCGCTGCGCAGGATGTTGTAGCCAGCAGACACGATACTTGTGCTGTCGCCGAGGCAATTCTGGCCACCCTGGTTAAACGCCAGCAGGCTGTTGCTGATGGTGGCGATGCCGCTGACGGGACCCACTTCGCCCCAAAGGCCGGTGCGGTAGTTGTTGGAAATCGTGCTGAGAGTGGCGTTGACCGTGTATGGCGTTCCAGAGCCCCTCTGCACTGCGATGGCGCCAACGCCGACGCTGTCAGACAGCGTGACGTTGAGCATATCAATGGCACCTCGGGAGTAAACGCCGCCGATGGTGGCGATGCCGCCGAAGACCTGAAACTCAAGATCGAAACTTCCCGTCGTTTCGGTGCAGCGATAACCCGCGCCGTCAGGATAGGAATCGAGAGAATTCACGATGAAAGATCGCGATCCGGGAAAGTTCATTTCTACGGCGTAGGTTGCGCCCACGGCAACGCTGATGGGCGCATCCAGCGTAAAGTCCAGATCGAGATTGGTGCCTGAAGGCGTTCCCTGGGGAATCAGGGCGCTTGCGTTGGCAATGACCGGACCGGTAGGTCCGCCGCTGCGCACAAAGCCGGTTACCGGGATATCGGTAGCAACTACGCCAGTATTTCCCACCGCATTCAGAAAGCGGAACCCTGACAGCGCCTCCTGCGTCGCCACAAAGGTCTGGCCGACAAAACCGCGTTGGAGGGTTGGACTGAAGCAGCTGCTCCCCGGGAGATCGGGGTTGCCATAGTTATCAACGGCCAGGATGGGGTTGACGCCGGCGTTACGGATAATCGCCGAGTCGACGATATTGATGGCGCCGTCGGAGGTCGCGGCCACGGAACCGCCAGCCGGGCTGCGTGACCAGTTCTGATCGACGTTCACACGGGTCAGGTTGAGGACGGAGGTGATGCCCTCGGACAGCACCGCTGCGCCCTCGCCGTCGGTGCTGTTCCGAATAAACTCGGTGTCGGTCACGTTGACGGTCGCATTAACGCTCGCCAGACCACCCCCGGCCGCTTGGGCAGTGTTGTTTTCCAGCCGCGAACCGTTCAGGTCGAGGCTGGCGTCCTGCACTAAGATCCCGCCACCCAGATCAGCGCCGACCACCAGGCCGTTGATCACCACAACGTCGTTGATAGTGGCAACCGTGCTGGCATTAATCACCGCAATGCCGCGATCGCCATCGGCGTCTACCAGCGAGTCGTTGAAGTCAAGCGTCAGGCTACGGTCGACCAACAGCGGCGTAGTCAGTACATAGGTGTCATTGAGTATGTTCAGCGTATCGCCCGCAACAACGGTGCCATTGTCCGCGAGGGCTGCCTCCGGCGAATCGTAGTCACACGACGCTGGGTTGGTCGGTGGACACACCGTATGGGTTGTTTGGGCTTGCACACCAACGCTTAGGGAAAGCAGCAGCAAGGCTAAGGGAGAAAGTACCAGGAGTCGTCCACACAGGGAGACTCCACGACCAGAAAGACCGCGGTTACGCATGACGAACATCCTTTCGTTGACCCACACAACGCCAGCTCAAACCGGGTTTCTTACGCCGCGTGCTTGCGGCGGTGAACCTCTTCTTTGAAATGTTTGGCAGCCTGTGAATTATCCCTCGTGGCACGGTGCTGCCCGGTATACTCCACGTTGCGATCATTCAACGGGAGGTTGCATACGCTGCGCACACGCCATGGACCGGCTCGCCTTATTCATACTGTTCCTGCTGCTCCTGGCATCAAACGCCTGGTCTCAGGAATCTTTCCTGAAACAAGAGCACTGGCTGCTCGACCAGTTCGATGTGGACGACGGCCTGCCGGTGAACGGCGTCAACGCGCTCGCCTGGGGGCCCGAGGGTTATCTTTGGATTGCCACCTTTGATGGGCTGGCGCGGTTCGACGGTGAGCAGTTTGTTGTTTTCGATCGAGCCTCCAATCCGGAGCTGCCCGGCAATCGACTTGTGCGCATGCTCTGGTCTCACGGCTACCTGTGGATAGTGACGGCGGACCAGCGGCTGGTACGCATGACTTCACCCGGCCAGTTCGAGCTGGTGGACGAATCGCTGGGCTTACCCCACCCACAGGTCGGGCGGCTGCTGGCAACCGATCGGGCCCTCTATGTCGGGACGCTGGCAGGCGTAGCCAAGCTGCGGTCGGACGGCACGTTCGAGCCGTTTGTCGAGTCGTTCACGGGCCCCGTCCAGTCGTTGGCTCACTGGCCCAACCAGGGACTGGCTGTGGGCACAAAAAATGGACAGCTGGTGTTGCTCAAGCAAGGCGAGCCACCGCGCTCCCTGCCCATGCCCCAGGGGCTCGGGCGCGTCAGCAGCCTGGCCTATTTCGAAGGCCTGATGGCGGTTGGTGCGTCCGGCGGCGCCGCGCTGCTGGACCGCACCGGCATCCAGAATTTTTACGCCTTGAAACAGGGCCCCATGGAGTCGGTGCGTGTCATCGCGGCCGAAGATCGCCTGCTCGCATTTGCCTACCCAAACCAGCTCCGCTGGCAGGAAGGGCGCTGGGTACGGACCGGATCGATGCCGCGGCACCCGATCGATGCCGGCTCGATGGTCGTGAAGAGCGCTGACGGCGCCTGGTGGAACAACCACCTGTATGAGCTAGAGCGAAACGGTCAAACGGTTTTTCAAACCGACAGCATCATCAGCGATTTTGTTACCTCCTCGGACGGCCACGCATGGATTGCGACCAACGGGGCGGGGCTTTTCCGCCTGCGGCCGCGACCGGTGTTGAACGTCGGCCAGGAACAGGGCCTGATCAACGACAACCTCTACGCCGTCACCCAGGAAAACGACAAGCTGCTGGCGGGTAGCGTAGACCCGGTGGCGTACCAGGTGTCGCTGGCTGGCCCGACAGCTGTCGTCGAACCACTTGAAGCTGAGGATGGCTACTACACCTTTCTAACCGATAGCCAAGGCAACCGCTGGCGCGCTGGCGCCCGCATCTGCGTGGTCGCGCAGGGGCAGGACGACTGTCGAAATATTGATTCCCTGACCAACGTCCAGCGCCACCAGTTCGTTTACGCGTTGCTGGAAGATTCGAAGGGCAACATCTGGGTTGGTGCAGAGCAATCGTTAGCCCTGAGAGATAAAACGAACCTCTGGAGACTGGTCGAACTGCCGTGGGTAAAGCTGGAGGTGGGCTTTCGCACTGGCCTAGAAACACCCGACGGCACGGTCTGGTTCGGCAGCAGCGGCGGCGGGATTGTGCTGTTTGATGAGGGTGTGGCAACACGCGTGATCGACAGCAGCGCCGGTCTGTCATCCAATCGCATCCGGTCTTTGTATTTTGACGCTGAGAGCAACTCGGTTTGGGCCGGCACCGAAGATGGCGGCATCTGCCGCATTCGGAGCTGGCAATCCGCGCCCGACATACGCTGTATCTCCACCCGGCAGGGACTGTGGAGCGACGGCGTGCACAAGATGCTCGACGACAGCCAGGGCAGGCTTTGGATGTCCAGCAATGACGGCCTCTTCTACGCCCCAACAAGCTCCCTGAATGCGGTGGCTGACGGCACGGCCGACTGGGTGCTCGGCATGGCGTTCGATGAAAGTGACGGCATGGCTAACCGGGAGGCCAACGGCGGCGGCCAAAGTGCCGGTCTCAAAACCGACGACGGCTGGCTTTGGTTTCCGACCCAGGAAGGTCTTGCCGGCATTATACCCGCCAACGTGGCGGCGCCCTCAGATACCCGGGTTCGAATCGACGGCATCATCTATGAGTCGGTGCCGCAGCAGGCCACCCGAACTTTTGAAGTGCAGCCGGAAAACCGAAACCTGGAAGTCCGCTATTCCACCGCCAGCTTTGGCAATCGGAAACGTATCCGCTATCGCTATCGGCTGGGCGGTTCGGGCAGCGCCTGGCTCGACGCCGGGCAGCGGACCTTCGCCAGCCTCACGTCCCTGCCGGCGGGCACAATCGTCTTTGAGGTGGAAGCCAGCGGCGAAGACGGGGGCTGGTCAGGACAGCGTGACCGGCTAACTCTGCAGGTTCTGCCCCACCTTCATGAGACGCTCGGCTTCCGGATCTTCCTGGCGCTGCTGGCGACCAGCCTGATTCTGACCGCCGCCTGGTGGCGAATCCGGCAGCTCAGCATGCGGCAACGAGAGCTCCAGCTCGCCGTCGATGAACGGACGAGCGAGCTGTCCAAGGCGGTTGATCAGATCAGCCGGCAGAAAGACGAAATCGAAGCCAGCGCCAAGTCACGGACCCGGCTCTTCGGCAGTATCAGCCATGAGCTTCGAACGCCGCTGTCGCTGATTCTCGGTCCGCTGGAGGAGCGGTCGCGGAGGCGACGGCCGGTGACGGCGGAAGATGAGTCAATGATGCTGCGCAACGCGCGCAGGCTGAGCCGGATGGTTGACCAGATTCTTGATCTGGAACGAGTGGAGTCTGGGGTGATGGCGCTCAATCTTGAGCCGGTCAGCTGCGGCGCGCTGGTTCGGGCCGTTGCTGAGCCATTCTCTCAGCTGGCCGCCGACAAATGTCTGGCTTGGAAACTGGACATATCCAATGGATGCCCCGTGCTGGGTGACCGCGAGCAGCTGGAAAAGGTGTTTTCCAATCTGTTTTCCAACGCCGTGAAATACACGCCAAAAGGCGGCCAGATTCAGGTTACTTGTAGAACCAGCGATGGCAGGGTCTTGATCTCAGTCGAGGACTCCGGGCCCGGCATCGCCAAGCGCGACCGAGCCGAAGCTTTTGCTCGTTTTTCTCGACTCAAGCGCGACGCTCACGAGCCGGGGACCGGCATCGGCCTCTCCTTAGTCCAGGAACTGGTCGAGCTGCATCAGGGGTTGGTCAGCATCAAGACCAGTGAAGCCCTGGGCGGTGCAATGCTCCTGCTGGATTTCCCCGCCGTAGAAGCCTTTAGCGAGCCGCCCGCTGCCCCGAACGGACAGCGCAAGGCCCTGGTCGTGGACGACAATCCGGATTTTCGAACCTACGTCGCCTCCATTCTCGACGAGAGTTTTGTCGTGCTGCAGGCCGCCGGCGGCGTAGAGGGTCTCAAGCTGGCCCGAGAGGAGCTGCCCGATGTCCTGGTGACGGATGTCATGATGCCTGACCTGGACGGCATGGCCATGGTCGCTGAGCTGCGTCAGGGAGGTGACGAGGCGGCGATTCCGGTGGTGTTTCTGACTGCTCGGGGCGGCGCGAACGATGAGATCGCGGCCCTGGCGGCTGGCGGGGATCAGTTTCTGGCCAAACCTTTTGACAGCGAGGTTCTGCTGGCCCGCGTCAACGCGGTGATGGCCAGTGCAGACCGAGTTCGGGTTCGAGCGCTGCCGACGTGTCCTGAGTGTGGGCAGGAAACCAAACCCGAGGCGCGACCCGAACTGGAGCAACGCATTCGCGGCATTGTCATGGAGCATCTGGACGACCCCGAGCTCAGCGTCAGCAGTATCGCGTCGGCCCTGGGGATGAGTCGATCCAACCTGTTTCGCCAGGTGAAAAGCGAGCTGCAGACGACGCCCACGCTGCTCATTCGACGCATTCGGCTGGAAGCCGCCCGCGCATGGCTGGACGACATGGATCTATCGATCTCGGAAATTGGCTACGGCGCGGGTTTCTCTTCGCTCTCCAGCTTCGGGCGGGCGTTTCGAGAGCAGTATGGGATCAGCGCGTCCGCCTACCGCCAACGCCAGTCGGCACCGCGCGCTGAAGCGGAAGAAGCCGATGCCGGGACGGTGTAAGCCAAACCGCAAGGTTCGGTGGCCGTGGCCGCCGGGTTGCTGAACCGAAGCGAACGCCCATGACCCGAAAGACTCATCTGGCCTGGAGCCTGACAGCTCTGCTGGCCGTGCTGCTGGCGGGCTACCAGCTCGAGGGAGCCCGGGCAGGGCTGACAATCACCGATATGCGCGTCGGCAGCACGCCGGTGACACGCTACCAGCTACCGGAGCAGCGGGGACCGCTCGTCGTGGTCGCCCACGGTTTTGCCGGTTCCCGACAGCTGATGCACACCTTTTCCCTGAACCTGGCTCGGTCCGGCTACATCGTTTTGGCCTTTGACTTTGAGGGCCATGGTCGTAACCCGCGACCGATGTCGGGCGACGTGACCCAGATCGATGGCACGACGGCGCTTCTCGTTGCCGAAACCCGGCGGGTGCTGGAAGCGGGCCGATCGTTGCCGCAAGTTGATGGGCGTGCGGCACTGCTGGGTCACTCGATGGCAACCGACATCATCGTCCGTGCCGCCGCGGAGGAAAGACTGGAAGGTCAGCCGGTGGAAGCAGTTGTAGCCATCTCCATGTTCTCCGAAGCGGTGACGGCACAGACTCCGGAGCGCCTGCTGATGATCACCGGTCAGTTCGAGTCGTACCTACGGGAGGCGGCACTCGCGGCACTTCATCAGGTCGATCCAAACGCGAAGGCGGGCGAAACTATTCGTTCCGGTTCGGTAGAACGTCGCGCGGTGGTGGCGCCTCGGGTAGAACACGTTGGCGTGCTCTATAGCGACACGGCTGTCGAAGAAGCCCGACAATGGCTGGATCGCTCCTTCGACCTCAGCAGCACCGCAGCCTTAATTTCTCTGGGGCTATGGATTCTTCTGCTGCTGATTTCGGTGGTGCTGCTTTTGCGCCCGCTGGCCCACAGTTTAGCTGCGGACCCGTCGCCGTTGCCGGCGTTACCACGGGGCAGGTTTTTGCTCGCCGCATGGCTGCCGGCGGTGCTGGTGCCGCTGGTCGCCACCGCGGTCTACGTGCAGTTCCTGCCCGTGCTTGTCGCCGACTATCTGATGATTCATTTGGTGCTATACGGACTGCTCCAATGGCTGCTGCTGGGTGCCCCCTGGTCCTCGCTGCGAAAGCTATCGCTGTGGGGAACGGCCCTGCTCGTTGTCTGGGGCATCGGCGCATTTGGGTTTGCGCTGGACCGCTATGCCGCCAGCTTTTTTCCCACGGCGGAACGCCTGCCGCTGATCGGCGTGCTCGCACTCGGCACGGTGCCGTTTATGGTTGGCGACAGCGCGATCACTCAGGCTGGGCGAGCGAACATCTGGCGCCGTGTCGGGGCGCGGGTCCCGTTCTTTGCGTCACTGGTGGCAGCGGCAGCGCTGGATCCGGAGCGACTGACTTTTGTGCTGATCGTCCTCCCGGTCATCGTATTGTTTTTTGTCGTCCAGGGATTGATGGGCCGCTGGATAGGCCAGCGCAGCGGCGCCGCTGCCGCCGGTCTGGGCCTGGGCCTTTGCCTAGCGTGGGCGCTGGGTGTCAGCTTCCCCCTGTTTGCCGGAAGTTGACGAACCGCCCCCCGGTTTGCCGCCCCATTCGGGCGATTCAGGTTGTTGTGCCCCTAACTTAGCGGCCTTGGGCGTCCATCCCTCCCACCCACCTTCGCCACTCAGCAGTCAACTTTTTTCATTTTTTCTGTCGCCTCCGCCATCGCTTTGCGTTTGAGCGGGTATACGGGGCAACTGCGGGAAGGGAAATGGAAGATTCCTGAAACGCCGGGCCAGAGGGGCGCTCCGTCAAGCACTCAATGGAGAGAAAACATGATGGATAGAAACTGCAAAACAACAATCGCTGCCAAATTGACAACCAAGCTGGCGATGCTACCCGGACTGGTCGTCGTCCTGCTGGCGACAGGCCCATCGATCGCGCAGGAGAGCTCCGTTTCCGCCAGATGGAACCAGGGTGAACTGGTGATTACCGGCACCAACCGAGACGATCAGATCACCGTCGCCGCCGAGGATGGCGTGATTTACGTCAACAGCGGGCTCGTTGAAATCGCCGGAGGACCGCCGCTATTGGCCGAAACTTCCCTCATCAAAGTTGCCGGCCTGGGCGGGGACGATCTAATCGCGCTGAACGAATGGCAAGCTCCACTGCCAGATGCAGAACTCGACGGCGGCGATGGCAACGACATTCTGTTCTCGGGAGCCGGCAACGATGTCCTGATTGGCGGCGCTGGCGGGGACTACCTGGCGGGCAATACCGGCAATGACACGGTCGAAGGCCAAGACGGCAGCGACCTGCTGATCGTCAACAACGGCGATGGGAGCGATTTCCTCGAGGGCGGCGAAGGCAACGATACGCTGCAGATTCAGGGTAGGCTCAGCGAGCGGGACGAGATCGAATTGCGATCCGACGGGTCGGTGATTTTTGTCAGTGACGCGCTTCCCGCGGGGCTCGATTCGAGCGTGCAAACGGTCGAGACTGTACGTGTCAACGGGCGGGGCGGCGACGACCGCATCTCTGCCGAGCTGCTTGCCGCCGACGTTGCACAGCTGGAGCTCGATGGCGGTGAAGGCAACGACCTGCTGATCGGCGGTGACGGCGTCGATGTGCTACGCGGCGGAGCGGGCAATGACACGCTGCTCGGCAATCGCGGCAACGACATCGTGCTCGGCCAAGATGGCAACGATCTGCTGATCGTCAACAATGGCGACGGCAGCGACTTCCTGGAGGGTGGCCCTGGCGATGACCTTGCGCAGCTGTTTGGCGCAGACGATGGGTCCGATGACATCCAAATTGTGCCCGCGAAAAATCGGGTAAGAGTCGAAGGAACCGCACCGGCCAACTTCACCATCGACCTCAGCGAGGTTGAAACGCTGGACGTTAACGGCCAGGGGGGCAGCGACGTGATTATCGGTTCGGTTGGGTTAAATGGTCTGGTTTCCCTGAACTTAGACGGCGGAGAGGGCAACGACCTGCTGATCGGTGGTGACGGCGCAGACGTGCTGAACGGCGGCCCCGGGCGACGCGATCTATGCGAGCGCAACGGCGGCAGCGATCGGCTGATCAGCTGCGAAAAGGTGCAGTAGCGTTGAGGATGGGCCGGAGCCCGACCGGGCTCCGGCGGTCGACTAGGCGTGCCGGATGACCACCTTGCCCATGTGGTTGGATTGATCCATAAACTCGAGGGCAGCCACCGCCTCCTCGAACGGAAACTCTTTGGCGATCAAGGCGTTCATGCCCACCGAGTCGATCGCGCGGACTAGCTCCTCCATCATGGCTCGGCTACCGTTGCTGATCGCTTTCATCGTGACGTTTTTGATGTAAAAGTCCGGCATGCTGAGGATCTTTTTTGGCCGTGGGCCGGTGCCGATCATCACCACGGTGGCGTTGACCGCAGAAGCCTGAAGCGACTGATCCAGCGTTGGCCAGCCAACGTTTTCCAGCACGATATTGGCGCCTTTGCCGCCGGTCAGCTCGGTCACTTTCTGTCCCCATTCCGGGGTCTTGCGGTAGTTGACGGTGATATCGACCCCGTATTTCTCCCGCATGGCCGCAAGTTTCTCATCACTGGACGAGGTGAGCACCACGCGTGCCCCGGCAGCTTTCGCCAGGATGATCCCCCAGCTGGAAACCCCTCCCGTACCCAGAGACAGGACCGTGTCACCGGACTTCACCTTAGCGACATGATAAAGCGCCTGCCAGGCGGTGAGCGCGGAACCCGATAGGGTTGCTGCGGTGGCGTCATCGATCGATGCTGGCACCTTCACCAAGCCGTACTGGCTCAGCGTGGCGACTTCTGTCAGCCAGCCGTCGACGGTGTTGCCGACGTCAGCGACGTAGTTGGCCGGCGTCCAGTCGCCTGAGACCCAGCGTGGGAAATGGATACTGGTGACGCGGTCGCCCACCGCAACCCGGCTGACTCCGGGTGCCACGGCCGTGACGGTTCCCACCCCTTCGCTGAGCGGTATCCGTTCGGGTTTCTTGTCCTGAAGAAACCAGCCGCGGGTAATGGCGCGATCGCGGCCGGCAATGCCGCTGGCGGCCACCTCGACCTGGACGTGGCCCGGCGGGGGCGGCGTCAGCGGCCGGTCGACCAGCCGCATCGTGTTGAAGGGTCCTTTCGGGCCGACTTCCCAGGCCTGGTAAGTCTGCCGGCCTTCGCCGGCAGACTGTCCCGCAGCTTCCTCGGGAAGCTGGGCTAAAACCCCAGCACCCGCCGCGGTCAGGGAGCCTGTAACAAAACTCCGTCGTTTCATGTCATCTCCCTGACTGGCTGGATAGCGGTAGCTGAGTTAGAAGCGGTACCGCGCAGTCAGACCGTAGGTACGCTGCTCACCCAGGGCGGCCACGTAGGCATTGGAAAACCCAAGAAACAGCGAGTTGGAAACATAACGCTCATTGGCCAGGTTACGAGCCCAGAGCGAGATATCCCAGTTGTCATTGGAGACGCCAAAGCGGGTGTTGAGGAGCTGCCGTGACGGTACCCAGCCGGTGTTGAGCAGGCTGAGGAACTGGCGGGACTGGTAGGTCACATCCGCACGCGCATAGTATTCCCAGCCGCTTCTCCAGTCGCCGTTGTACTGAGCGCCAAAGTTGGTTTGAAACTTCGGTGTCCGGTTCAGGTTGTTGCCACCGATATCACCGTCGGCCCGGCAGACCACGTCGTCACACCAGCCGTCGTTGGCCGCTTCGATGAAGATCGTACCGCCGTCGAAGGTGGGATCGTTGTAAGACAAGCCGTAGTTCAGCGTGATGTTGTCAGTGGGTTGCCAGATGCCGTCCACTTCGATACCCCACGTTGACGCCCCACCGACGTTGTCGATGACAACCGGGTCGTTGGCTGCGCCGCCGATGGCAGACGTGTTGATCTGCAGGTCGGTCCAGTCGATGTAGAACAGCGCCACGTTGGTCACCAGGGTGCCATCAAGGAAGCGGTTCTTGGAGCCGATCTCGAATGTGATGTTGCTTTCTTCGTCGTAGCTGGCCTGTGACGGGTCGATCGGGTTGCCGGAACCACCAAGGATCGGGCTGTTGAAGCCGCCGGCTTTGGTGCCCTCCGCAAGGGAGAGGTAGAGCAGGTTCTGGTCGGTCAGGGCGTAGTCGACGGTGACCCGCGGCGTGAGGATGTTGAAGGTTTCCGAAGCGGCCGTGTTGGGCACTCCGATGGTTTCAACAAACTTGTCTTCCTGCGAGTAGCGGGCCTCAGCGCTGATCTTCAGCCGACCGTCCATCAGGTTGAAACCAACTTGGCCAAAGACGGCGGTCGTCTCGTCCGCGAAGAAATCCGGATTGGGATCGGTGTTGGGCAGCGAGGGCAGTGGCGCGGTGCCGAGCGGCTGCAGGAAGTAGCCGATCGCCTCGTAGGTGTCGTCGGCTTCGTAATAGAACAAGCCAACCTGCGCGTCGATCAGGCCATCCGTCTGGTAGTTGAACCGTATCTCGTGAGAATCGGCTTCCAGACCACCGTTGGGCTGGGAGTCAAAGATCACGGCGCCCGGAAAGAAGTTGAGCAGCGAGTTCGGGTTGCCTGAGCCGTTGAGCCCGTCGGGAATCGACTGACCGCCGGACCGCAGCCGCGAGTCGGCGTTGCCGTACAGGTAGGTGACATCCCACTCGTCGTTGATCTGGTATTCCACGCGGAATGTGGTGACTTCATTGACGCCGCTCTGGCCGAATGACCGCGGATCAAAGATCAGGTTTTCGCCGTCAGCGCTGGCCGTGGAGGGCAGCGTGGTGTCCAGCTCGCCGCAGATCAGCGCGTTGTTGGCACCGAGGAACGGCAGGCCAGGCTGAAATGTCGGAGAGCAGTTCAGCGAGTTCTCCTGAGCAAAGCCGAAGAACGCAATGCCGTCGCGACCCATGCGGGTGAAAATCGGCTGAGCTTCCTGCTCAATTTCCGTGCGGTAGTAGCCAAGCTCGACCTTCAGGTCGTCGGTCGCCAGGAACGTCAGGTTGGCGGCGATGGTTTCGTTGTCGAAACCACCCAGGTTGCCGTCAGTGCCGGGGCTGATGCCGCTGTTGGCCAGCGGGTGAACGTTGCGCCAAGTCCCGTCATATTCCTGTGAACCATACGTGATCCGACCCAGCAGCTTGTCTTTGATGATCGGACCCGCAATCGTTGCGCGAGCGGTGAGGAACTCTTCCGATCCGCCGGACAGCTCGAAGTCACCCGTCAGCTCGTCGGTCGGCTTCTGAGTGACGTAGTTGATGGCGCCAGCGAACGAGTTCTGACCATAAAGCGCGGACTGCGGGCCTTTCACAACCTCAACGCGCTCCAGGGCCACCATGCCGGTGTCGATCATGTAGCTTCGCTGCAGGTAAACGCCGTCAAGGAACGTGGCGACGTTCTGCACCGGGTTGCTCAGGCGGACCTGGGTTTGACCGCGAATAACCGGAGCTTCGAGGGCGCCAGAGAATTCCTCAAACGCCAGACCTGGCGTGTATTTCGCGAGGTCTTCAAGATTCTGGATGCCGCGGACCTCGAGATCTGACTGCGAGAAGGCGCTGACGGAAATCGGAATATCCTGCAGGTTCTCCTCTACCCTCCGGGCCGTCACGGTGATCTCTTCAAGTTGGGCCAGAGCGGGCTCGGCAACCATTACAGCGGAGATAATGGCAAGCGCCAACGGGCGTTTAATGGGTGTGGTCATCTTGGGTCAGCTCCTTCGCGTTCGGGAAACAAAGTTACGACAGCGTGTATAAGGCCTCAGACAGCGGTGCGAGAGCAACACAATTTGTCTATACCAGCTATAGAAAAAATCGCTCGACTGGTGGATCTGGCGATCTAAGCCGGCTCAAATAAGACGTTGCAGCTGCTCATTCCCCCGTTGAAACCCCATCGGCAGGATACCCAAAAGGCGTAAAGGGCGTGTCAACCAAAGCTCCGGCCGGGCGTTGAGCAACACATGAACCCAACAGACAGGAGCATGTACATGAACTACGGGAAATCATCTTTTTTGGTCATCGCGCTGACGGTGCTCACGACGATGCCGGCGTTGGCGCAAACCGGAAGTGGCGTTGCCGATCGCACGCCGCTCGATGCAGACGGCGACCGCATGGTCTCGCAGGATGAGTTTCTGGCAGCCAGGCTGGCCAGGGCTGAACGCCGCTTTGACCGTCTGGACCGCGACGACGATGGCCAGATCACCGAAGCCGATCTGGCGGACCGGCCGGAGCCACCGGACGTTGATCGCGAAGCGCTCCGTGCCTGCGTCGAAGACGCGCTGGGGATCGAGCTTCCCGAGCCGCCGGAGCCAGGTTCCCGCTTCGACACCATCGACCTCAACGGGGACGGCGCCATCACTCTGGAGG
The DNA here is from genome assembly GCA_039033415.1 of Pseudomonadota bacterium. Taxonomy (NCBI): domain Bacteria; kingdom Pseudomonadati; phylum Pseudomonadota; species Pseudomonadota bacterium. The sequence continues at coordinate 68,923 of JBCCCR010000004.1, forward strand.
AGGCCCTGACAAGCGCGGAGGATCGCGCGGTCGAACGGTTTATGAACCTCGACGAAAACGCTGACGGACAGCTGGAACGCAGCGAAGTCAGGCGCCCGCTGCGTCGGGCGGCTCGCCTGCGACAGGCTCGGCGGCAGTGCCTCCGCGAGCAGCAGGAGGCCAACGATCTGCTCGGCGGCTAACCTCCCAAGAACCTGATCCGCCGAACAGCTGCGGCCTTGTCCGGATGGACGAGGCCGCTTTTTTCAGCGCGGCGCCATGCGCAGCGCTGAGCGCCTGGCTCAAAGTCTTGCGACCACCAACGCAGCCGGGTAGCGGCAGGCAAAGATTGCACGCCAGGTCGCCCAAATCCTGACGCGCGGATACCAACCGCTGTCGAGCATCGACCTTCTCCCGTCAGCCGGCGAATTCTTCCGCGTGGAGAAAGGCCGCCTGCCGCACAGGCGCTTTACTCTTATCCCACTCCTCCAGCATGCCCGGCGCCAGTGCGTGCAGTTTTTTCATGACGCCCGGTTTGATCGTGTCAGCGGCGAGTTCAACCCGATGCCCATTGGGATCGAAAAAATAGATCGACTGGAAAATCTCGTGATTCACCGGCCCGAGCACTTCGACACCGTTGGCTTCGAGCTTGGTTTTGGCCTTCTCCAGCGCTTCAACGTCGGCGACCTTCAGCGCCAGATGCTGCACCCATTCCGGTGTGTTGGGATCTCTCCCCATCGGCGGCAGCGTGGGCGTTTCGAAGAACGCGAGGATATTGCCGTTCCCCGCGTCCAGAAAAACGTGCATGTAAGGGTTCGGCGCTTTGGTGGAGGGAACGTGTTCTTCCGAGATGGCGAGCACAAAACCCATCTCCAGGTTATCGCGATACCACTCCACGGTTTCCTTGGCGCTATTGCACCGATAGGCCACATGGTGAATACGTTCGACGATCATGACGAAAGCTCCTGAGCTTGGCACGAGTATTAGTAACATCTGTTACTATAAGTTGTCAAAGCAATCTTTTTCCCTCTAAGCCCAAGTTGGAACGTCAAAAGATATTGTTGGATTATGGTCACCAAAGTGATCAACCCGACCGACCCAATGACTGACTCAACGCTCAACCTACAGACGTTTTTTCCCTACCGCCTGTCGATCCTTTACGACGAAATTAGCCAATCGGTGGCCCAGGTTTACGCCAAACGCTACCAGCTCACGCGACCACAATGGCGGGTACTGGCGACGCTTGGCAACAGCGAACCCCTGTCAGCCAAAGTGATTGCCAGCCAGACGCGGCTGGAGAAAATGCAGGTCAGCCGAGCCGTCGAGCAGCTCAACCAGAAGGGGCTGATCGACAAGCAGTCGGACGAGAGCGATAAACGTCACCTGAGGCTGGCGCTGACCAGCCGGGGATTACGGCTGTATCAAGAGATTGTGCCACTCGTGCTAGCCCGCGAGTCGTTTCTGCTCTCCGCGCTGTCGGCGAAACAGCAGGAAGAGTTTCAGGAAATGATGGAACAGCTCCGGGAAAAATCGTTAGAGCTGAAGAGCTATGGCTAGGGGAAACAGACGCTCACGACCGCCGGGCGAACGCTAAGATGGGTCAACGTCTCCACACAGGGCGCAGCGGCGGCCCCGCCAAAAATAGACTGCTCTGATACCTGCGAAAAGGACAACGGTTACCGCGGCCCAGCCAACGCCGTCAATTGCCGCGGATGCTGGTGGCAACCCGTCGATTAGGTTCTTCCCGAGCAGCAAGACTGACAGCAAGGGAAACACGATTGCGTATTGATACAACCAGGTTTTCAGGGGCCAGCTTGCTGTGCTCATAACGGGACGACTTGGCGGGAGGCTCTCTTCCTAGACGCAGATCCTGCGAAGTTGTCTCGTTCACCGTGTGCCTAGACGTAGCCACACCCATGGATTGCGCGGCCTTACTCGAACCCGTCGCGAAAAAGTCCGTCCATCGGCATCACCTGAACATCGCCCAGCAGGATGTCCGTCCCGACCATGGCGGTCCCGATATCCAGCGGAGGATCAAGGCTGTATACCTCAGAGATGAGGGACAAGACGAGCTGGTCGCCATCCTGCGCCAAAAACTGGAACTGCCCAGTGCCCGGCGAGGCGATTGTGACATTGTTGAGGTTTGTTAGCAGAAACAGCGGTCCGACGGGATCGCCGCTCACCGAATCCACAGTTCTCCCTTCGATGCGCACCCCTTGTGCAGGCAGCGCCTGTGCGTCAATCACCAGATCGAGCTGGTATGGAACATCGACGTTTCCTAGCCCGTTGCAGTCCTCAATGCGGACAAACGCCAGCACGTTGGACGGAACGCCTATAAACGCGTCGCTGACCCCGGCGGGCGGCTGTGGCGATCCTGTGCAAGGATTGAATTCCTGGCTTGGGGCGAGCTCGGGATCGATCAAAATCCTTTCGCTGAAGACCTGTACGTTGAGCGCCAGCCCCGAGCCACCTTTGTTCGATGCCAGTTCAGTCGCGCTCAATCGGTAAGTTCCACGAGATGGAGGCCCAGTGCCCTGAAAGCGATTGGCCTTTATCGCAACCCAATCAATGTCGGTCGAGGTATGAAAGGTTCGGGTCTGACTCCAGATCCGCGGCGTCAGGACGACTTGGTCGTCCTCATTGATAACCGAAGCGCCAAGAGGTGAGTTGTCCGTCTCGAATTCGTCGGTCGCCATCGCCGGTAGCGAGAAGCCAAGGAACACAAAGATGCAGCCGATGAATCGAGCGAAGATACAAGCACCGTTTTTTATCTGCTGGCGCTCCTGCATGCTGAGAATCACCCCCCGCCAAAATACCAGCGTACCCGAATTGATTCCGGTGAGCGACGGCGGAGGACTTCACTCGTTGTGGCCTCCGTGATGGCTCACCGGAGCTTCAGCCTGCGACAGCAAGAAGATGCTTGACTAGGGCGTGCCAACCCAGGTCGACCATTCAGCCTTCTTTGTTCTTTTCGTCCCACAACTTAGGTTCCCAAAGCTCAATCTTGTTGCCCTCTGGGTCCATCACCCAGAGGAAACGACCGTTTTCATGGGACTCAGGACCTTTCACGATCTCTACCCCGCCCGCCTCGAGCTGGTGCAGCATGCCGTCCATATCGTCGATTCGATAGTTGATCATGAAGCTGGCCTGGCTCGGCGCAAACCAGTCGGAGTCCGGGGCGGCGGTACACCACACGGTGAGCCCACCGTCCTCCGCCGTGTCGTCACGCCACTCAAGCGCCGCGTGGCCATACTCCTCAAGTTGCAGACCCAAATGCTCGGCATACCATTCGCTCAGCGCCTTGCTGTCTTTGGTCGACTGAATGAACACGCCGCCTATTCCCGTGATCTTTGCCATTGTCCGACTCTCTTAGGTTTAGTCACTGCCAGCCCTCATCTTACTCCGACCCGCTCAGTTCATCGCTCGTCGAACAGGCCATCGCCTGGGATTTGCGGCGAACCACACATAGGATAAGGCGATGGGCCTGATCTCTTCGTTGTTTGTCCACAAGGTGATTGCTGCGGCCACGGCCGTTGAACCTCCCGACAGCGCGCGACGTATTCAACTGTTTGAATCGGTTGCGGTTGATCCAGCATTGCCGATCGATCCCAAGGTGATGGTGGACGACACGGCCTACTATGCGCTGTGCGAAAGGGCGGTTCGGGAGGACCCCGAAGGATCTTCGTTATCCCTGCGTGTTGGTGGCTCCATGCGCTGCGACGATTACGGGGCATTCGGATTGGCGTGGAAAACGGCGCTGACGCTTCGAGGATCCTACGCACGGGCAGAACGTTACGGGCTGGTGTTAACGAGCGTATCGACCTACGATCTTCGGGCCAGGGACGGACGTAACTTCATGACGCTGCATCGAAGTGGCGAACGCGAGCTGGGGCTGCGGATCTCCAACGAGCAGACGATCGCCGCGATTGCACAGATCAGTCGTGAGGTTGCACAGGAGCGCTTCGTACCCGAAGAAGTCTGGTTTATTCACGACGCGCCCCGCGACACCTCGGCTCATAAAGCCTTCTTTGGTTGCCCCGTACGATTTTCGATGGACCGGGACGCACTGTTGGTCAGTGACGAGACCCTAGACGCGCCGAACCAGCTTGGTGACGCCGGCGTTTCGAAATTTCTTGAGGCCCATCTCAACCAGGAACTCGCTGATCTGCCCGCGAATGAAGCGCTGGGTCAGCGTGTATTGAATCAGATTGCCGAGTCGCTGAGTGAAGGACTACCGGCAATCAACGATGTCGCGAAGGCGCTGGGCATGAGCGGAAGGACGCTTCAGCGTAGGCTGGCGCGGGACGGTCACACCTTTCAACAGCTTGTGACCACCGCTAGACGAGACCTTTCTCGGCGCCTGCTCCGTGATTCCAGCTATTCACTGGTTGAGGTCGCGTTCCTGACGGGATTTTCTGAGCAAAGTGCCTTCAACCGGGCTTTTAAGCGGTGGTCCGGACAAACGCCCCGCTCGTTTCGACTGAGCGCCGGCGCGGCCTGACCCGGAACGCCGCTCGTGGCGCGCACGGTCAAAACTCTGTCGTCAGGCGTCAATCCTTTCGATTGACCGACTGCCATCCTGAAGCCTCATTAATCAACGGCTTGAGTGCTTCACTATGAAACCCACAGAAAAAGTAACCCAAACGGCGGAAATTTTGGTGATCGGAGCGACCGGCAAGACCGGCTCACGAATCGTCAACAACCTAAAGCGACGTGGATTGCGGGTGCGGAGCGGTTCACGTTCTGCAACCCCGCCCTTCGATTGGCAAAACCCGTCAGGCTGGGAAGCTTGCCTCAGCGGCGTAAGCGCCATCTTCATCAGCTATGCGCCAGATCTGGCGGTACCCGGGGCAAGAGATGCCATCGTTGAGCTGATGAGAGCAGCGCGGGCGCAGTGCGTGCAGCGCGTCGTGATCCTGTCAGGTCGCGGTGAGCCCGAGGCACAGGCCTGCGAAAAGATTGTGATGAAGAGCGGCCTTGAGTGGACGGTCGTCAGGGCAAGCTGGTTCAATCAAAATTTCTCCGAAGGCGCTTTTATGGAGATGGTGAACGCTGGCGTTATCCAGGTGCCCGCCGGCAAGATCGGCGAGCCATTTGTTGACGTCGACGACATCGCAGAAGTGGCCACAGTGGCGCTGACCGAGCCCGGTCACAATGGACAGGTTTACGAGGTCACCGGCCCACGATTGCTGACGTTCGGCGACATTGCCGAAGAGTTATCTCGCGCGACCGGTCGCTCGATAGCGTTCACAGAGATTCCTCATGAAACGTTTGTTCGCGGTGTTGCCGAGTCGGGTGCGCCGGAGGTGGTGGTCTGGATGATGGACTACCTGTTCTCGGTGGTACTCGATGGGCGGAATGCCAGCCTTACCGACGGCGTTGAGCGTGCGCTGGGACGGCAACCCAAAGATTTTTCTGCGTATGCGCGCGAGGTCGCCGCTTCGGGTCAGTGGGGAGCAGCGGCATGAGTTTTCGAACGGCGAGATTGATCTCGGGGTTTTCGGGCGCGGTGCTTTTGGCGATAGGAGCGGCGCTGGTCTTTGAGCCGCTGGGCTTTGCGGCCAGCAACGGCGTGGTGCTGCCCAATGACGTCAGCGTCCTGTCTGAATACCGCGCGCCGGGTGGTCTGCTTGTTGTGGTCGGCCTGCTGATGCTGGTGAGCGCTTTCTCGCGCAGACATCTGGCGACCGGATTGTGGGCCGGCGCTCTGGTTTATTGCTCTTATGGCGGCGCAAGATTGCTGGGTTACGTCATCGACGGCGCACCCTCGTCAACGCTGGTTCAGGCGATGGTGGTTGAATGGGTGATCGGATTGGCGTGCCTCGCGGCGGCAGCGGGACTGGCACATGCGAGTTACTCCGGTTTGCCCGTAGAGGCGGTACGCGAGGGAAATTAATGATGAATTGGTTGTTTTACGGAAGTCTGTGGATGGGGTTTGTCAGCGCCCTGGTTGCTGGTGTGTTTCTGAGTTTCTCGGATTTCATCATGCGAGGTCTGGGGCAAGCTGAAGGCGGCGCCGGCGCTGACGCCATGCGTCAGATCAACCGCACGGTACTGCGTTCCGTGTTTCTGACCTCGTTTCTCTCGCTGGTTCCGCTTTCGGTGGCGTTCGGCTGGTATTCAGCAACCCATGGGGCGGGCCTTGGTCGCTACTACGCTGTCACCGCCTGTGTGATCTATGTTGCCACCGTATTTCTGACGACGATCGCCGCCAACGTGCCGATGAACCAGCGACTTGACGGCATGGAGCCACAGGACTTGTCAGCCCAAACGTATTGGCATCACTACCGGAAGGTCTGGACTCGCTGGAACCACCTGCGAACGGTCGGCGCTATCCTCAGCTCCGCGCTGTTCTTGCTGGCGGCAGGAGCGTTTGCCGGCGGGTAAGTTGCCGCGCCATGCAAAGTAACCGGTTCGGCGCCGAGTGGCGCCCAACCGTCACTCACCTCGAAGGCCAGTTTAGTTGCGACCGGCCATCACGCCGCCATCCACATCGAGCACCGTTCCGGTGACCCAGCCCGCATCATCCGACAGCAGGTAATCGATCGCGCTGGCCACGTCGTCAGGCTTGCCGATGCGGCCGATCGGGTGAAAGTCATTGAACCCGGCCAGCGCTTCATCAACCTCAGCCGGGTCGATAAAGGTTTCGTAAATGGGAGTGGCAACGACGGCTGGCGCCACCGCGTTCACGCGAATGCCCTGCTCACCCAGCTCCATAGCCAGGTGCTGTGTCAGTGAGTGCAGCCCTGCTTTGGCCATTGAATAGGCGGACGAAGGCGTGGCCTTCACCGCCTGCTTGGCCCACATTGAGCCGATGTTCACAATGGAACCGCCCCCGTTTTTCTGCATATTCCTGGCCACCGCCTGGGTAATAAAGTAGGTCGCCCTATTCAGGTTCAGGTAGCTGTCGTAGTCAGCCTCCGTGTGCTCCAGAAAGGGTTTTGGGTTGAAGGTCCCAGCGGCGTTGACGAGGTAGCCATAGGCCCGCGAATCAGCGTCAATCGATCCGATGAGTGCTGCCACGTCGGACTCTCGATATAAATCGGCTGTGATGGTTTCGACCTCACCAAGCGCGCTGAGCTCCGCTTTGGCTTGGCTCAGTCGATCGGCGTTCCGTCCAACGATGCGGACCGGAACACCTCGCTCGAGCAGCGCCCGGGCGCTGGCCTTGCCCATGCCGGTGGTGCCGCCAACGATCAAGGCAATTTTCTGTTCGGTGGTTTGATGGTTCATGGTTATGTCTCCTTGGTACAAAAGGTATCTATCGATAGATAGTTTAAGAAATCAAAAAAAGGGTCAGGCGATCAGCGATCGGGAAAGCGACCGAAAAGCCTGCAGCCTAGAGACCTTGCCGTCGACCCGATCAACCAGGGTGGCACCTTCCAGGCCAGCCATAAAAATGCCCGCGAGCTCCGTTGCGGAGAGTTGGCCACTAAGTTCCGAGGCGTGCGCCGCAAAGGTTGTCTCCAGCCAACTTTCAGAGATGCGGAAGAATGCGCGCAGCGCCTGCTTGGCCCCTTCCCCAAGGGAACTCACCTCCGCGGCCATCATGCCGCACAGGCAAATGTCATCCTGGGCGACGACTTCCGCGAACAGATCATGGAACCCGTCGAGTTTGCCCAGCAGTGTCTCGTTTTCCTGTTCGATTGCGTGCAGCGCCGCCTTAAAAGCCTCCGTGTAGGAGCGGATCACCGCCTCCGCCAGGTCGTCTTTGGTGCGAAAGTGATAGTGCACGCTCGAAGACTTGACGCCGACCTGGTCAGCCAGCGTTCGAAAGCTCACGCTCTTGAAGCCTTCGCGCTTGATCGCGCTGGTTGCGGCTTGCTCTATTTCGCTGCGTTTTGCTGACACGACATGTATCCCCTGAGTTCGAAATGAAGTCTATCTACTGATAGATACCTTGTCAATCAAATGCTCTTTCCTAATGCATCCGCTGCCGAAGGGCCCAGGAGGTTGGCGACATGGACGATTCATCAAGCGCACCGGTTTGCACCCTATGCCAGGCATCAACCCGCCTGGCGCTTCTACGAAGGCTCGGGTAGTCTCCACCCATGGTCCTGAGAGTTTCCGCGTCGGTTTTGATCCGCCGTGTTTTTGCTGCTGCTTTGCTGTTTGCCGGTCTCGCCGGTACCGAGGCAAATGCCGCTCCCACCCACTACATCTTTCTTGAGGTCGACAACAGCCCGACTCGCCAGGACGCACCGACCGTCGCCTTTTACCAGCTGCTGGACTTGCCGGCGCGTCCCGCGCGCAGCCTGCCGGCCCGACGCTGGCGAAACGTGCTGACGGCAGTTGATCGCGACGGGCAGACCGTTGCCGTGGAGTCCACCGCCGTTCACCACTCGCCGGCCTCGACAACCGCGATTCTGCTCAGAATTCCTGAGGCCGCGCAGGATGTGCACGTTCAGCATTGGGACGCTGCCGGAACGCGCCGGGGAAGCTGGTCGCTGCAGGAACTCATCGACGGCGCCAAACGCACCGTGCCCATGGCCAAAGGCAGCCCGGCGATCGACGAGGCGCCGCTGAACCGCGTGAATCTGCTTATGCTTAGTGAGGGTTATCAGGCGAGCGAGGAGGCCAAATTTGAAGCGGATGTCGCCCGAGCCTTGGAGGGATTTCTATCGATTGAGCCGTATCGCTCATACCGGTCGTTTCTGACGATCGAATCCTACTTTGTAGCCTCCGCCGAATCGGGCGCTGATCATCCGGGGTGTTTTGACACTGACCCACTGGCGCCGCTGGCCGTGGACACGGCGTTTGACGCCACGTTCTGTACCGCCGGCTTTGACCGCCTGCTGACGGTGAACGACGCGGCCGTGGCCCAGGCTGCAGCCGGGGCGCCGTTCTTCTGGGATCGTGCGGTGGTTGTGGTCAACGACAGTCGGTATGGCGGGTCGGGCGGCTTTTTTCCCGTGATTTCGACTCATCCGCTGTCGCCCGAGCTGCTGATCCACGAGTGGGGGCACTCTTTTTCTCGGCTCACCGACGAATATGAAACGGAAGCGCAGGTTTTTCCCTGTAGCGACGAAGATCTATCGCTTCCGCCGTGCGAACCGAACGCGACGGACGTCGTGGACCGCGATCGGATCAAGTGGCGCAACTGGATTGAACCGACGACAGCGATTCCCACACCGCCCACCTTCGGCAATCGCGGCCTGGTCGGACTCTTTGAAGGCGCTCGCTACCAGTCGCGAGGCATGTACCGGCCGGTGAATCAGTGTGCGATGCGTGCGCTCGGACAGGAATTCTGCCCGGTCTGCGCGGAGACCTACGTGGCGACGCTTTACGACGGCGGTTGGGGCCTGCCGGCGGCAGGCGTCTCAGTCATTGAGCCGGGCACGGCGAACCCGACGAACGACATCCCGGTGGACACAACCGTCGGCGAAACTCTCACGCTCTCGGCTCAGCTGGTTGCGCCGGCGCACGGGGTTGAGACGCTGTGGAAGGTCGACGGGGTCCCCGCCACCGAACAGGCCATGCAAGCGGCGCCGACGGCGGGCGATCCACCGCTGGTCTCCAGCTTCGACTTTCGGCCCGGCGCGCGCGGTCGCTATGAGCTCACGCTCGAGGTCATCGACCGCTCACCGTTTCTGGCTGGCGCGCTCAACGCCCCGCAGCGCCTGTTTCGTCAGCAGTGGATCGTCGAGGCAGGCGGGCTTGCGATATCCGGGCTTTGGTTCGACCCGGCCAGCGAAGGTGACGGGTTCAACGTCATTCAGACCGACGATACGCTCACGGTCTTCTACTTCGGCTATGACGCAAACGGCCAGCGGCTCTGGCTGGTTAGCGAAAGCACCGCTGAGCCCGTCGACCCTGGCGTGCCGCTGACGCTCGACATGCTTTCCGCCGGCTCGGGTAGCTTCCAGCAGCCTGGAGCGCCCGAGTCCCTGGTGAGCTGGGGTTCGCTGACCCTCGAGTTCACCGACTGCGGCCAGGCGACGTTCGGGCTCGACGGCGCGGACGGCCAAAAAACCTTTCAGGCCGTCCGCCTGGCGTCGGTGCCGCCGGCCGAGTGCTGAAGCAAAGCTCCGTCATCCCTTGACCCGATCTCGCAGAGCAAACTTCTGCACCTTGCCGGTAGAAGTCTTGGGAAGCTCACCGAAGACAAACCGCCGAGGGGTCTTAAAGCCGGCCAGTCGCTCGCGGCAGTGCGCGACCAGCTCTTCTTCTGTCGCGGTAGCACCGGCCGCCAGCTCGACGAACGCGCAGGGCGTTTCGCCCCACTTCTCGTGCGGCGCAGCCACAACCGCTGCCAGACTGACCGCCGGGTGGTCGTAGAGCACCGACTCCACCTCGATCGAGGAGATGTTTTCTCCGCCGGAAATAATGATGTCTTTGAGGCGATCCCGGATCTCCACGTAGCCATCGGCGTGCCAGACCGCCAGATCACCGGAATGAAAGTGGCCGCCGGCAAACGCCTCTTCGGTAGCCGACGGGTTCTTTAGATAACCTTTCATCACAACGTTGCCGCGAAACATGATTTCGCCGATCGTTTCACCGTCTTTGGGCACGGGCTCCACCGTCTCTGAATGGCGAACGGAAAGCTCTTCCAGCACCAGGTAGTTGACCCCCTGGCGGGCGCGCATGACCGCCTGCTCACCCTGGGGCAGCTCATCCCAGGGCGCCTGCCAAGCACATACAGCGGTAGGGCCGTAAACCTCGGTCAAGCCGTAGACGTGCGTAACGTCCACGCCGACCTTCGCCGCCCGCGCCAGCACGGCCGCTGGAGGTGCGGCGCCGGCGGTGGTCATGGCCAGTTCGGGCGCGAAGGTCACGTCCGTTTGCTCGGCCTCGGTCACAATCATATTCAGAACGATCGGAGCACCGGACAGATGGGTCACCTGATGCTGTTGAATCGCCCGCAAGATGGCCTTGGGTTCGGGGGCACGCAGGCAGACGTTGACGCCGGCATAGGCCGCCACCGTCCAGGGAAAACACCAGCCGTTGCAGTGAAACAGCGGCAGCGTCCAGAGGTAGACCGGGTGTTTCGCGAGATTCCACTCGAGCCCGTTGCCGAGCGCATTCAGATAGGCTCCACGATGGTGATAGAGCACCCCCTTTGGATTCCCCGTTGTTCCAGAGGTGTAGTTCAGGGCGATGGAGTCCCATTCATCGTCAGGCATCTGCAGCGGCTCAGCGGCGCTGCCCGAGGCGATAAAGTCCTCGTAGGAGATCGAGCCGCTTGCCGGCGCGTCAGGGTAGGCCGGGTCGGCGATATCGATGATGAGCGGCTTGACCTCAGCCAGGGCCAGCGCCTCGGCCGCCAGCTCCGCCAGCGCCGCATCGATCAGAAAAACTTTCGCTTCCCCGTGATCGAGAATAAAGGCGACGGCCGCCGCGTCGAGCCGCGTGTTGATCATATTGAGAACGGCACCTGCCCCCGGAACTCCGAAGGCCAGCTCAACCGACGCAGGAATGTTCTGCGCGAGCACCGCCACCGTGTCGTCTTTTCCGACGCCACGCTGCAGAATGGCGCTCGCCAAAGCGCAGCATCGAGTATGCGTGTCACCCCAGGTTTGCCGGTGATCGCCAAAGGCGATGGCGCAGCGATCCGGATAAACGTGCGCGGTCCGCTTGAGTAACGAAATGGGAGAGAGCGGTACATAGTTGGCGTCGCGTGCCGCCAAGCCTGCCTGTGGGTCGCTCATTTGCCGAGTTCCTCGATCAATCGCCAAGACCGTTCGACTATACCCCGCAGTGCAGTCTGACCCACAGAATTCCCGCGAGCCGGAAAGAGTCAGTCCACGGTAGACCGTATCCAGTCGATGACCGAGGTAAACGAGCCTCCGATATTGTTGTGCCCTAACCCGGAAAACAGAATGTAGTCGTAGTCGTTTCCCTGATCCATCAGCTGCTCGAGGCGCCGGATCGACAAATCCGTCGGTACGCTGCCGTCCTGCGCTCCAAAAATCCAAAGGCCGGGAATTTTCAATCGGGACAGGCTTTCTGACGGGTCGGTGTCCTCGCCGAGGAATGCCGGCCAGACATACGGCCGCGACCTGGCGTTCAATGCCTCATCAAAGCTGGGCGCCCGCGTCGCATCAAGATCGGCGGTGTACTTGCTGAAGATGTCCTCTTCGCTGACCTTGCAAACCGGGCCGCTCCACAGCACCAGGAAATCCAGCTGCGGCAGGTCCAGGGCCGCCGGCGGCACGATCCACCCGGCCTGACTGATTCCGGTCAGCCCCAGCGGAACCCCTTGCAGCCTGGGGTGCTCACTCAGCGCAATTACCGCGGCCACGGCATCAGCCGTCAGTAGAGCAAGGTTCTTTTCGCTGACGGGCTGCTTGCCCTCAAATTCGCCGCCCGATTCCCCGACGCCGCGCTTGTCGTAGACCAAGGCCGCCACCCCTTCGCCGGCAAACAGCCGGGCCAGTTCCAGGCTTCGGGGCTGTTTGCCAGAACCGTGGACAAATACCACTGCAGCAAGGACCTCATTGCCCTCCGGGAAAACGATGGAGCCGGCCAGCTCAGCGCCGTGACTCTCGAAGACAACCTGCTCCTCGATAACCACCTCGGCAGTGGCGGCGGCCAAAGACACGACGGAAAGGACCACAAGGGCGATCCAGGCACGGAGTTGTTCGAATAGGTTCATGGATACGGTGCTCTACGTTTTAGGCCCGGGAGCATAACCGCTGCCGGTTCTAAGAACGCCTGTTCACCCGGCAAACCGCAAACAGCGCAACCTCGCGATAATCGAAACAAGCGGTTCTGCGGAGCGCCGAGAATCAGTAAACTAAACACTCAAACGTCCGTTGTGTTACGGCAGCGGTGCCCCCGATGCACTGTCTCAACAGCGTCTTGATGGGTTCTTCAGATTTGAGCGCGTACCGTATTGGGTTTTGTAAGTCTCAGAGATGAAGCCAAAAGCACTCTTTCTGGGCGCCATCGGCGTCCTCGCTGAAACCTCTGATATCCAGCGCCGCGCCTACAACCAGGCGCTCGCCGAAGCGGGCTTGACGTGGCATTGGGACCGCGAAACCTACCGGGAGCTACTGAGCCATCCCGGCGGCATCGACCGTCTGCGACGGCTGAACGACAGCCATGATGCCGCCCTGTCTGAGAAGACGATTCATATCATTCACGCGCGAAAGACCGAGCTCGCTTGCGAACAGATCATTTCTCAAGGGATCCCGCTGCGCCCCGGCGTCGCCGACACGATTAGCAAGGCGCTCAACGCTGGGATAAAGGTAGCGCTCGTAACCACCACCCAGCGCGCTAACGTTGAGGCTGTCGCTGCGGCAGCTGGCCCCGCCCTGAGGTTTGACCAATTTTCGGCCGTCTTGACACGAGAGGACTGCGAGTGGCCAAAACCATCGCCCGAAGTTTACCGAATTGCGCTCAACCGGCTGGACATTCCGCCCGAGGCCGCGATCGCAGTTGAAGACCGAGCGGCTTCCGTCGCCGCCGCCAAAGCGGCAGGCCTCTACACCGTGGCAACTCCGGGGGCATTTACCGCGGGCCAGGACTTCACCGAAGCCGACCAGGTTCTGGTAAACCTAAACAGCCTGGCGTTGTCCGGCAAAAAGCCCATCATCGAGAGAGCCTAACTGCCAAACCTGCCAGCGGTTGTCGAAGATCCTGCTGGATACTGCTACAGTCCGGTGCCGCCTCACCGGGGCGCCAATAGTCAACCATAGCCGAAAGCGGCCATGCCAAGCGCCAATACTGAGCAAGAACACAATCTGTTCGATGGCAAACCCGTCTCTGCTCTGCAAATGATGGTGTTCTCGGTGTGTTTCTTGATGAATGCGCTCGACGGCATGGACGTGCTGGTGGTTTCCTACGCAGCGCCCCTGCTGGCTAGCGACTGGTCTATTCCACCCGAAACCCTTGGCTTGATATTCAGCGCGGGGCTCGTGGGCATGACGATTGGAGCGATGTTCATAGCCCCTGCCGCGGACCGAATCGGCAGAAGGCGGATGATCCTAGGGGCGGTCATCCTGACCGGCATTGGTGTGACCGCTACGGCTGCGGCAGAGTCGTTGACCGCGTTGCTTACGCTGAGGCTCATCAGTGGCCTCGGGATCGGCGCTATGTTGGCAAGCGTAGCGACCATGACCGCCGAGTTTGCCCCTGATCGGCGACGCAATCTCATCATGGGCATTGTGTTGGCCGGTTATCCGATTGGCGCATCTTTGTTCGGTTTTGCCGCCGCGGACCTGCTCCCTGTCTACGGCTGGCGGGCCAGCTTTCTTACCGCTGGAATCATCACCCTGGCTACTGTCCCGCTCGTCTTGGTTGCGCTCCCCGAATCACCCACTTTTTTGCTCCGAGTCCGCCCGACCGGAGCGCTTGAACGTCTGAATAACATTTTGCGGCGGCTCGAAATTGAACCGTTCAAGAAACTTCCCGCGATCGAAGCTGCAACGCCGGCAAGCGGTGTCAGTCACCTCTTCCTCGCCGGGCTGGGCCGTGAGACGATAATTCTCTGGCTGGCGTTTTTTATGAACTTTGCCGCCTTATATTTTCTCCTCAGCTGGATTCCGAAACTTGCATCAAGCGCCGGACTGCCGTTGGAAATGGCAATCTACGCAGGCACCGTATTCAACGTTGGGTCGGTCATCGGGATCGCCTCCTGTGGGCTGCTGTCTCAGTGGCTGGGCCTCAAACGAACCATCGCTCTTTTCTTGCTGGTAACCGCAGTGTTGATGGGCCTATTCGGCTTTGCTGCAGGGTCTCTGCTAGTGCTTGTGCTTTTTGGCCTGATTGGGTTTTTCATGCAAGGAGGCTTTATCGGGCTCTATATGATCGCGACCCGAATGTATTCGACCGAGATCCGAACGACTGGTGTCGGTTGGGCGATCGGCGCCGGCCGTACCGGCGCGATTGCCGGACCATTGGTCGGTGGTTTATTGGTGGGCCTCGGAATGGCAATCGGCACAAACTTTCGTTGGTTTGCATTGACGCTGATCCTGGCTGCTGGCTTAACGCTTCTCCTGCGCTCACCGCGCATAGACTAGCGGCTTATCCCCAAGGCCAGTTAGTGGGCGACTAGGGTGAGTCGGAGGAATCCGACTTAGGCGCCCCAAGCGAGTGCTGGAGCTCAGTATCGATAGACCGCACGTGCAGGTCGCGCTGAGGAAACGGGATCTCGATGTCATGCTCGCGCAGCGCGTCCAAAATGGTCGAGTGGACGGCGTGCATCAGCGGCAATCTGTCCGACAGCTGCCGCGAGTAAACGTACAGCTTAAAGTCGAGCGAGCTGTCGCCGAAGCCCACAAAGTACACGCTGGATTCCGGCTCATCGAGCACCAGCGGCATGGTCCTGAGCGTTTCACGCATCACGCGTGTGGCCAGCTCCGTGTCCGAGCCATACGCAATACCCACCGGGACCACCACCCGAGTGATCGGGTCTGAGAGCGTCCAGTTCACCACGTGATCAGTAATAAACGCTTTGTTGGGGACAATAATCTCTTTGCGATCCCAGTCAGTGATGGTGGTGGCACGGATACGCACCTTCGAAACTTTGCCCGTCAGATCGCCGACGGTAACGGTGTCGCCGACGCGAATCGGCCGTTCAAAGAGGATGATCAAGCCAGAGACAAAGTTCGCGACAATCTCCTGCAGGCCAAAACCCAGACCTACCGACAATGCGGCCACCAGCCACTGGATGCGAGACCAGTTCCAGCCGACGATGCTGAGAATCAACACCACGCCGAGGGTGATGACGGCATAGCGCAGGAGCGTGTTAATCGTATAGCGACCGCCCGGCTGCAGCTTCAGATGCCGGAGCACCGCTATTTCCATCAGACCCGGCAGATTGCGGGATACAACCACCGTCACCAGGCCGATCAGCATGGCCAGAAGGACGTCTGCCAACGATACGGGTTTGACCAGCTCTTCGCCGTCAACGGTCACCGTCTGAGTCCAGAGACTGACGTCTTCGAGCACCGTCAGCGCGGGAAATACCTCAGCCCAGATGGCCCAGCCACCTAGGATGCCCGCGATAATCATGCCGGCCTGCAGCAGCTTCTGAGTCTGCTGGTCCACCTCGTCCAGGTCCAGCGGCGTGCTCTTTACGGGCACGGGCTCACCCTCAGGGTCCGATTCACCCGCCGGCTCCTCACTGGCGGCAATCTCCGCCTTGAGCGCCTCTCGCCGCTCCCGAGTCTGCTGCACAAATATCTTGCGGCGCTCGAGAGCCAGCCAGCGACGGATGACCAGGCTGATCAGGACCAGCCCCAGAACCAGCCAGACGGTCTCAACCGATTTCTCCACGAGAATGGCTGCGGTGTACAAATAGCCCACCAAGGCGAGCAGGGCCAGCAGCAACGGAATGCCGACATCGAGCCCAAACCACAGCCATTTGAACCGGCTCAGCCAGCTGTCAGGCCGGCGAGTGTAGTAAGACGCACCGACGGCCATCCGCGGGTGCCCCAGCGGCCAGGCGACGGCGGCAAACAGGCACATGAGCAGCACAAATGCGAGCCGCCCAAGGCTGTCGCGGTAAACCGTTTCGGCGGTTGAGAGCCCCAGCACCGTCAGAAACGCCAGGGGTATACCGATCATGATCAGGCGGTCCAGCTGACGCCGCACCATCGCCACGTTTTCTTCCTTCCAGCTGAAATGGGTGCGCAGCACGCCTTTGGGTGCTGACAGCACTCGGATAAACAGGATGTTGTAGAGAAACGGCCCGGTCGTCAGAAATGCCGCCGCCAGAGAAACGGAGAAGTCTGTGGGATCTGGGATGTTCCGCACGGCGATGCCGACCAGCCCCAGGGCCAGCGGCACGGGAATCACCTCGACGGCTGCAATCGCGAGTGCACCGATCGTGATGAGAATTCGGTCACTTGAAAGCTTCCCGAGACGCTTGTTGAGCTCGCGGTACCAGCGCTTCAGCGCTGGCTGCAGCGCCAGCAGGCCCAGGACAATCAGGAGCGCGACGGACACACGCAGCGGCGTTCCAGTCAGGGTAGTGAATGCCGACCGAGCGGTTTGCGTCCAGCTCGTAGGGGATGCCGCCCAGGAAACCGCTTGCCTTAGCCCCCCCAACGTCGTCGGTCCAACCGGCTTGCTGTTGGGGATCCAGATCAGATTTTGGTCCAGAAAACCGCGGAAGGCCGAGGCGCTGACCAGCAGCTGCTGCTGCGCAGAATCCAGGTCGCCCAGAAGACGGATATAGGTGCGGTAAGTGCGGGCCGCTTGCTCCAGCAGTTCACGCCGATTCCTCAGGAGCTCTAGCGCCTCACGCCGGATCGTCCCCAGGTCATCGGCCGCCGTAAGGTCTTCACCCACCGCATCCATCACCTGCTCGACGGCGGCGTCGAGGGACGTCAGATCACGCCGCTGCTCCTCAACGCGCACCTGCGCCAGACCGATTTCTGCGAGCGTTTCTCGCCGCCGACGAACGTCGAGGCGGTACTGGGAGAACTGCGGCAGGCTCCGACGCTGGTCGACAAACAGCCTGCCCGTAGCCTGGGAAATGCCGCCGATATCGAGCCGTTGCCGGGCGCGTTCCCGGGCCTGCTCCACCTGTTCGATCTGAGATTCCACCTCGTTGAGCTCGGCGGTGGCTTGCTCGATCTGCGCAGCCGCGGTGGGCAGCTCGCGGGTCAGCTCCAAGTTGCCTTCCGCAATTTGCCGCAGGGCCGGGTGTTTGTCCGCGGCGGCCAGCTCCGCCTCGGCCGCCTGGGTTTGCGCCAGCTGCGCGGCTGCCTGTCGTGCCTGGTTGACCGTCCCTTCCAGCAGGGCAACCTGCTGAGAAGCTTCGGCCGAAGCGAGCTGGGCCGTGTCGCGCTGCGCGCGAAGCAGCTCCAGACGCAGGTCGTAACTGAGCTGTTCTTGCTCTAGCTGCGCCAGCTCTGCCCTACGCGTCTCTCGAGTAAGCGCAGCGGTAAGTCGCTGCGCCTCAGCCAGAATAGCGGTGCCGCCAGCTGGCGCAGGCGTGCTGAGCTGTGCCGCAAGGTCATCCAGCGTTGTTTGCAGTTCAGTGATACGGGCCCGGATCGCCGCTGGACGTTCGCGCTGCGCAGCAAGTGCGGATTCCAGTTGATTCAAATTTGCCTGTGCATTCGAGGCCGCTGCCGTTTCACGTGCAAGCGTCTGCTCGAGTTCACCGAGCGTCGCGTCCGGCGAGACACCCAAATCCGCAAGCGACGAAGGCGCCACCGTTGATTCATCCAGCTCTGTGCGAAGCCGCGCAATCTCTGTTGGGGCGCTATCAAAAACCGCGCCGAACGCCTGGGCATCGGCGTCGTAAGTTGCCCGGGACGCCAGCTCAGACCGGGCCTTACGGAGCTCGTTGACAACGTCAGCTCGGGCATCTTCGCCGAGATCGTCACGAGCCTCGACAGCCTCGATGGCGGCATCGATCTGCTCGCTGCTGATCGTTCCGTCAGCCTGAAGCGAAGGGATAGGCGACTCCTGGGCCAAGGAGAGCCCCGACCCCGCCAATAGGATGCTCCCGAGGAGGAGCACACGGCAAAGGTGCCTTCTGAAAAAGCCGCCTGGTTCACGCCGAGAAATGAGGAAGGAGGACCCGCTCACCCTACGGAGATTATCACGCCAATCGATCGAGTACCCCGCCCCAGCGGCGCTCATACGACCTAACCGAACCGGTGCCGACGCCCCAGTGCTTGGACTGCAAACACAGCGACAGTTCATGCCTCTCGAGATGAGACGGTCACTCGATGACTGTTATCGTCAGCCCTTCGTCTTCGGACGGTTCTTCAAAATACTGCGTAACCTCACGAAATACGGCATCCGTATCAAAAGCAGCTCGGTCCGGTTGATCCGTTCGTCGTTTGGCGATTTGTCGCAAGCAGCGCTCGTCACTCCTAGCTAGGAAAATAAGCTCGTGCTTCGCACCCGCATCATCGGCAAGCACCTTCAGCCAACGCCGTTGCTCCACGGTATTAGCCGGAAAATCGAGCACGACGTTGGTTCCCCGCTGCAGGAGCGCGACAACGTGACTCCTGATCGCCGTCTTAAGCTGTCGCGAGAGCCTGACATAGTCATCCAGGCTCTTAACCTGGCCGGGGTACAGGGCCGCGAGCCACTCGTCTTCCGATAGTCGAACAGCGTTTCGTTCGCGCGATAGCTGTAGCGATTTCGTCGACTTGCCCGCCCCCATTTTTCCAGCGACGAGCAGCAGTACTCCGGACTCGCTCATCGTTTAAGGCGCAGTTTTTGACCAGTTGACCGCGCGGCCCTCGTCCCGCAGCTCCTGCACCCCACGGCCGTCGCAGTTCGCCAGATTTTTCCCGTTGACCACGTTTTCCGCATCGATGATCAGCACAACCGGGTCGGAGGTCAGGGTTTTATAGAGCGTCCGGCCGGTTTTGGTGTGGGCGCTGATATAGAAAACGAGTTCGTCCCAGGGCAGCACGCCTGTTGGGTCTTTAACGGAACAAATGATGGCGTCAGGACGATCGGCGACCAGCGCCGAGTGAGCGGGCGGCGAAGCGATAAGCACGGCCAAAACCGTCATGAGAAACACACCGCAGTGCCTGAAGAACGCTGACATAAGATCCTCCTTTTGATCGCTGATTGAGCCAGGAACGGCGTCTGAATTCAGCCATCCTTCGCGATTCAACAGGGCCCCGCATGGGCCAAAGGTCGCCAGTCAGCTTTTCTCGAGCCAGAGGGTAAGGATTGTCGCGTTTTGGACTAGTCGCCCGTGCGGATTTTTAGGTCGCCTCGCGGGATGTCGCCGGTGCCGGTTCAACCGACCTGATCAGTGGCCAGAGCAGCTGCTCGCCGACGGTTGTGTCAGGCAGATTCTCGACGCCGATGGCCTTGGGATAGGTGCGCGTAATCTTTGCGGTCCCGAAAAGCACGTCCCAGAAGAACAGCAGATTGCCGTAGTTGCCTTTGTAATGTGTGGCCGAGTCCGCAGCAAACTTGCCGTGGTGGGCGCTGTGGGTCGCCGGTGTCGAGATCAGCCGCTCGACCACCCACATCACCGGCGAGAGCCAGCGAATCTTGTACAGCGGCTCGTCCCAGCGAACGTCGCAGTGGGCGCCGATGATCACCAGCATCTTGACGACAATGTAACCCGCGTAGACCCAGCCGAGGCCGAGATAAATCAACGCGCCAGAGAACCAGAGCCCCGGCATCATCGCGTAATAGAAGATGTTGTTCCGGTACACCACACGGACGGACAGATAGTTGGCGTTGTGATGGGGACGATGCAGCTTGTAGAGCCACGGCACCGTGTGTGAAAGCCGGTGCCACCAGTACTGAGTCATATCATCAAACACCAGGAACAGCCCGATGGCCGCCACCACCGGAATCGTGCTCAGCGCACCAGCCGAATCGGGCCAGATAAGGCTGGCCAGCAGCCCGCCGCCAGCGAGGGCCAGCGGCTGGGTGAAAAGCAGGAGCGTCACAACGCTCGCAACCTCAACAACGGCATCATCGCGCGATTGACCGCGTTTCGAAAAGAATCGCGTTTTCGCCACCTCGAGCGCGGCAAAAAAGGCAAAAATCAGCAGGATAACGAGCTTGTCCATGGCGGTTTACCGTTTAGCTTGCACGCCAGACTACGGCGCAGCGGCAGGTTAAAATACTAACTTTTTAGCATTTCGGAATTTTCGATGCCGGTTCACCAAAGCCTGCTGGAACTGATACCGCCAAAACTTTTGCCGACGGTCAAAGCGGCGGGAACCACAAGGCCCTATGCCGATGGCCAGGTGATCCATACCCAGCAGGCCGCCTCGGTGGGTCTGTCGATAATCCTCCGCGGCCGAGTACGCTTTGGCCTTTACGCAGAAACCGGCGCCTTTAACCTCACCGGCCTACTCGGATGTGGACACTGCTTTGGTGAAGCGACACTCTTCGCCGATCGACGGCGCGCCTACCACGCGGAAGCCTTTGGTGAGACCGAAGTCCTGGCGATCGGAAAGCGAGCCTTCGACGCCCTTCATGACGCACACCCCCCGTTTGCCAGAGCCGTGACCGTGACCGTCACACAGCGCCTCTATGAAGCACTCGACATCGCGGATGATCTGCGGCGGCGAGGCGTAGAGCAGCAGATTGCGATGCTGCTGTTGCGGATCGCCAGAACCGGTGGCTTTGATGAAGATGACCTACCGCTGCGACAGGCCGACATCGCCTTTGCGCTGGGCATGTCTCGGGTCAGCATCGGAAAAGCCCTTGACCGTCTCAGCCAGCGGGACCTGATCCAGCTGGGCTATGGAAAGATCACGATGATCGACCGGCAGGCGCTGCTCGAGCTGGGGAATGCAGCCTAGTGGGCTGTTTTCTGTCACCCACCCGGTCGATAGGTCTTTACGGCTCTAGCCTCGACATCCTCTCGGTAGTAGGCAACGTCTTTGAACTCGCCATTGACGTAGCGATCGGACTGGTCGTCAAAATGTGGCGAACTTGGGTCACCGCTCTGACCACCGGCCAGCATCGTCTTCGCGCGAACCCTGTCGCCGAATTCAACGACAGCAACAAAGCTATTGCCGGCGACGCCGTAGATTCTCTTGGTGCCTGGAAAGCGGCGCGCGCCGTAGGAAGCTAGTGCGCCCCAGTTGCCTGACGCCATTCCGACCGGGAGGCTGGGTGCGTCATCATCATGCGGGTGGGCAATGTCGCCGGTGAGGCGCTGGAATCGATTTACTTCTCCCCAGGCAATTTGCCAACCACCAAAATCTTCGTTCAGCATCTCGACGGTGGCGGCGAAGATGTTAAGCCGTTCGCGGTGATCGGACTGCGTTGCGTAAAAGTTGATCTTCTCCATACGGCTTAAGCCATCGGGCGCTGAGCCGTCCCGTCGATATCGCGTGCCGTAGAAATGGGCCAGGGTCATGGCAACGGATTCGGTTGCGACGCGATAATCCCAGCCGCGGAGTACGTCAACAGCCTCGGCGAGCCGCGGATAATCCGCGCCCGACGTATCAAACGCTTCGATCAGCCCGGGAATCAGCTTCTCGAAGCCGGGCAGATACGGGTCGTACGCCAGTTCAATCAGGCCGTCCAGCGTCAGATCGGACACGTCGTCCAGAACGCGCAAGGCGTGAACGCCGCGGAAATTTTCGGGGTCTGGCGCCATGTATACGGGGTAATCAGCCGAGTCTGGGCTGTAAGGACCGGCTGCGGTGAAGGGCGTTGAGTTACAGTTTTGCAGCCAACCGTTCTCGGGATTCAGCAAGGTCACAATCTCGTCGACGGTATGTAGCCCCTGCCAGTCCGTGGCGGGATCACTGCCGTCAACCGGTTTCGAATAGTCGAAGCGGCGATCGCGACGGGGAACAAAATTGCCGTGGTAGTAGGCGATATTGCCGCCTGAGTCAGCGTAGACGGTGTTGTTCGATGAGTTCGTTCGGATATCCATCATCGCCCGGAAGCTCTCGTGGCCGTCCTGTTTGGTTCTGACGAAAGACTGCCGTAGCGCGTTGACCGGGTCCCAGTTGATCTTGGTTGCTACCCATCGACCGTCGAGCATGTGGGTGACCGGCCCGTGATGGGTCCGATACATAGGGAACGTCCGCTCGTTAAGCATATCGCCGTCCTTGTATCTGAGCGTGACCTCGGATACCTCCACCGGACGCATTTCATCGCCATAGCGATACATCAGCGTGCCGTCGATCTCAGAGACGTCCTCAATAAACTCGTCCATGAAATCGACCCGGGTAGAGGTATGCATCCAGCCCGTGTCTTCGTTGAAACCCTGATAAACAAAAAACTGACCCCAGGTGACTGCGCCGTAGGCGTTTAGGCCCTCCTCGCTGACGACGTGCACCTCGCCGCGAAAGTAAAACGAGGTATGCGGATTGATCAGCAGCATCGCGTCACCTGATCGCGTATGCGTACCCGCAATTGCAAAGCCATTCGACCCACGAGGCTCGTCGTCAGACTCCTCTGCGGCGGCAGCAAGCTGCGCCACACTCTCTCCCGATCCATAAAAGGCGCGGATACCATCGAGCGGGATCTGCTCGATGTCGCCGCCAATAGAACCCTCAAAAAAGAACATCGGCATCCAGGGCTCAAACTTGGTGATCACCTTGGGTTTCACATTCGGGTGGGTTGCCAGATAGTAGTTCAGCCCATCAGCAAACGCATCGCAAAGAGCCTGCAACCAGTCCGGCGCCGCCTCGTAGGCCGCCACAGCCTCATCTGTCGTCATATACAGGCGAGCTCGAAGATCGCTGAACAGTGCCTCTTCACCTTCCGCTTCCGCCAGGCGGCCGATCGCCCAGTAGTAGTTTCGTTCGACCCGGGGAAAGTCGTCTTCGGCCTGGGCATAGAGAAGCCCGAAGACCGCATCAGCATCACTTTTTGCGTAGATGTGCGGAACGCCAAAATCGTCGCGAATGATCGTGACCTTTTCCGCCCGCGCCTGCAGGCGTTCGAGCTCCGACTCGACAGGGGATTTGAGCTGCGGCGCACAGGCTGCGAGCAAAACGATGAAAAGGAACGCACAACGGCGAAGCCAGAGCACAGAATGGGTCATTGGTTGAGCCTTGCTTGTTGGGTAACGGGCTACCCTGCAACAGGGCCCGCACATTCTACCGCTGCGACAAGGTATGGCGCGACGCTGAAGTTGTTCTACAGTAATGCTATGAAGATCCGTCAACGCTTTTCGCCCCTGCTGCTGGCGGTGCTGGCTATGCCGGCAGCCGCGCAGACGACGCTACTGGACCAGACCGCCGGCTGCACGATCGCCAACGGTCAGGCCATGAGCACGCGATTCACTCTCACGTTCAATTTTGGCAGCGGTTCTAATCGAATCAACAACACGGAAAGCGCTGACGATTTTGTTGTGCCGGCTGACGAGACCTGGACGATCAACACCGTGCAGGCCTTCGGTGACATCAATATTGTCGGGGAAGATGTGCGGATCCGCGTCTACGAGAACGGCAGCAGCCTGCCCACAGGCAGCCCCGTCTGCGACACAACCGTCGAAGCGGAACCCCCGGTTTTTAACAAAGGCCTACTTGAGCTCACCTTTGGTCTTCGGACGGATCTGCCCACCGCCTGCGTGCTCGACGAAGGTCGCTACTGGCTATCGGTGCAGTATGTGGACGTCGAGCCGCTCGCAAACTGCGGCGGCGACAACTGCCCTCCGTGGTACTGGGCTAATGTAGACAACGGTAATGGCGCACTGCAGTGGGCCATCCGGGATCCGGAAAGCGATATCCCGGAGATCAGCTGCACGAGCTTTGGCCCGGCGCCAAGTTGTGTGTCAGAGCCCACCCGACGCGACCTGTGTTACTCGATGGAGGGCAGCGTCATCAATCAGGTTGGACCCTTCGTCACGCAGCAGCTTGTGCAGGAAACGGTCATCGCGGGATCACCGGTCGATCTGAACTACGCAAGCCTGTTCTCTGACCCCAACGGTGACCCGCTAACCTTCAGTGCAGCGCCCAGCTTGCCGAGCAGTCTGCAGCTCGACTCCCTCAATGCCGATATCACCGGTACGGTTGATTCATCGCTGATCGGGGTCGACCCGGTTTTCTCGCTGATTGCCACCGACAGTACGGGACGAAGCGGGAACGATATCGCCAGCGACGGAGATCTAGACGTAGCGCTACGGGTAGAAGACGCCAACGGCGTCCAGCTGCCAGACTTTGCCAGCGATGTGGTGGTTCGTTGTGGCGGCCAGGCATCCTCCTCAGGCACTTTTTCCAGTAGCGTGGACTTTTCGGAGCCAGGCGACTGCGGCCGGTATAGCGGCCCCAACTGCGAGCCGATCGACGAAACCGCGCGCGTGATCAATGCATGGGTTGAGACCCACATCGACCATCCGAGCGTCGCGGATCTGTCCCTGCTGCTTGCGAGCCCCGACGGCTCGGTGCAGCCACTGCTGGCACAGCCTGGCGCCAGCCAAAATCAGAATTGTGAGAATGCGGAGATCAACGCGCTGTTCAGCGACGCCGCGCGCTGGCCTGCTCAGGCGCAGTGTGCCAGCCCTATTGCCATCCTCGGAGAACTTGAACCCGACGTCCCGCTGGCCGGCTTCCGAAACCTTCCCGCTGCCGGCTCGCAACCCTGGCGTCTTCAGATCAATAACGCGGGAAGCGCTGAGGCCACCCTGGAAGGTTGGTGCCTGGCTCTACAGGTCGACCGCGACGGCAACCAGGTTTTCCCGCAGGCCAACCTGCCCGGCTCCGCGGAGCTGGTGGATTTGACCAGCACCGACAGCGCGACCCGTAGCGGGATGCTGAACGGCACGCAGGAGGTGGACTGGTATCGAGTGGTTCAGCCGATAGACGAGGTCAAGACTCTGGAGGCAGAGGTAAGTACAAGCAACAATCTGCGGGTGCAGGTTTACCGATACCTGTTCGACAAACGCGCCGAGTTCAATCCAGATCGGGCCGCCGGTGATTGCGCGTCGGACAATCTGGTCTTAACTCGCGCTCTAGCGCCGGCTGGACAGGAGTACTTCCGAATCCAGGCCTGCGAAGAGCAAAGTGTCGGTAGTTACACCATAGAATTTCGAAAAGTTGGAGACTCGACTTTCACCTCCGGCAATATCGAGCTTGGTCAGATCACCGGCAGCATCGTAGACGCAACCAACGGCACCCCAATCCTCGGGGCATGGATTAGTGGCGATGGTGGATCAACCTTCTCCGACCCCACGGGCGACTTCGACCTTGCTGCGCTCGTTGGGCCTCTGGAGCTGAGCGTATTTCACCCGGACTACCGAACCGCGGAGATCGACCCGGTTACGGTGACCGCCGGCAACTCAATCGCTGTTCCGACAGTTGAGCTGGTGCCCTTCGATTACGTGGCTGTCCCCAACCAGATCGTGTTCGAAAACGGTTTTGAGTGAAACACGCCGCAGATGATCCCGAGTGAGGGCTAAGACGAAATGCGCTACGCCAGCCTGAGCTGACGTAGCGCAACCTAGCTATCGCATCGGTTTCCGGTAGGTCACCTTATCGTCGCCGTCAGTCCAGTAGTCACGGATCACAGCCTCCCGCTCATAGCCGCACCGTTCATAATACGCTCGGGTTGCCGAGAAGGCCTCCAGACCGGAGGTATCAACGATGAGTAACCGCTCATCGGCCAAAGACTGCTCAACGCCACCCAACAGCGCCTTTCCGAGGCCGCGGCCCTGCTGCTGCTTTCGCAAACCGATCGCGAGGAGGTTCCACGTACCTTCCGTCAGCGGTTCGCGTCGACAGTAGCTAAAGCCGACGACATCACGATCGTCGGTTTCACACACCAACCATCGATCGTCGCTGCCGGAGCCAGATAGAAAGGGATTGATCAAGTCGTCGAGCATTTCGACGGGAAAAAGCTCGGTGTCTTTTAACACCAACGAGATTGCAGGCAGGTCTGCCTGGGTAGGAATTCTGATATTCACTGCGAATCATCCTTTATGGGTTTTGTCAGGGCACACGCCCCTGCGCGCCGATGACAGGCATCAGCGCGTCCAAAAGCATCAGATTTCTGGGTCCTTGCGCGACCCGCTTACGCAGCCATGAAAATCTCTAGTGAAACGCGACTTAAGGGTACAGCTCGGGACGACCAGCGTCGAACGAAGCGGCGTGGTCGCAAAGCTGGGTCCCAAGCCAAGCCCCAGCGGAGCAGCAAGCGATCAGGGGCTTTCGGGAGTCTCTCGAACGAGGCGTATGCCAACGGTTGGATAGCCCTGGTCAGCCTGAAGCGTCTCCTCGTGTTCCAGCATGGATAGATCGCGCCCGTCTTCCCAAGACGTCCCGCGGACGACCCGAAGCGAGCATCGCTCCACGCCTTCCGGCACGGTCTCGGCGCAGTCGCTGGTCCACTCGCTCACGTTGCCTCGCAGATCTGAGATTTGCAGTCGGTTCGCCTTAAAGCTGCTGACCGGCGCCGTGAAGCGATGGCCATCGGCGCAGCTGAACTGGCCGCTGGAAAACAACTTTTTGCGTTCTCGGCCGGCAACGTTGCCGGTTTGACACGCGGTGTTCGCCTCGTGCCCAATCAGAGCCGCGTGCTGCCACTGGCGCGCGCTGGGAATCCGGTAACGATGTCCACTGCGCTTTGAGAGCCAGGCCGCGAAGTCGACGGCGTCCTGATAGCTGACGCAGGCAACCGGATGGTCATCACTCTGAATATAGCCCGGTGCATACCAGGATTTACGCCGCAGCGAGATGCCATCGGGTTGACTGCACGGCCCGCCTGGCCGGCGCGTCGCCTGGGTGAATTCGCGATACTGCCCCACGGTGACTTCAACACCCGCCATCGCAAAGGCCTTGGACACCTCGCTGCCCTCGCCCTTCTCCCCCGTGAGTTTGCGCGGAACATAGTAGGAGTCGATGCCCGAAGGATCACGAAGCAAATCACCCGCTTCCCATGACTCTTTCTCCTCGGGTTCCTCCGTCTGAGTAGGCTCCGCCGAGCTTTGCGGCGGTGGCGAGCCATCTTGCTCGGGTGGCGCTTCGGCAGGTCTCTCCGATGGAGTGTTTTCCGGAACCGCCTCCTGGGTTTCCAGCTCATTCAACAACTCAGGCGGCGCTGCTGCAGCGAGTTCCAGCGGTTCTATCGCACCTACGCCAATGGCCGAACCCGTCGGCGCTTCGGCGACGGACACCACCGATTGTTCGAATTCATCCGTCGCCTCACGCTCGCGTGGGAAAAACCACCACAACATGACAGCACTCACCCCCACGATGCCCCACATGACTGGTCGCCTCGTATTTGGTGATAGCGAAGCAAGCGGAGTCGTGATCCCCGGCTGGCTGTCGCCCACGCGGCGAATGTCCTCGGCCATGGCGGCCACCGTCTGGTAACGGTCTTGCGGTTTCTTTTGCAGCGCGCGGTTCACGATGCGCTGCCAGCGGCGGTGAGTATTCGGCAACGCCGGCACCGGATCAGAAACGTGCGCAACTAAGATCGACACGTCGTCGGGGCCGTGAAAGGGTGGTTCGCTGGTCAGCATCTCGAACAAAACGACGCCCAGACTGTACACATCGGAACGCGGATCCACCGGCTTGCCTCGCGCCTGTTCCGGGCTCATGTGATGGCTGCTCCCGATCGTATGGCCTTCGCGAGTCACCCGAGAGGCAACCGAGCGGGTGGAAAACGCGATGCCAAAGTCCGCAATCTGGACGTTGCCCCGCTGATCAACCAAAAGGTTTTCAGGCTTGATGTCCCGATGCACGATCCCCTGACGGTGGGCGTAGTTCAGCCCGTCGCAGACCTGCAGGAGAATCTCGCTCAGCTGGGCGTCTGACTCGTAGGTGAAGTCCACCAAAGCCTCGGGGAGGTTGGGCATCGTATAGAACAGCCCGCCATCCGCAGACTCTCCGAAATCAAAGATGGAAACGATGTTCGGATGCTGCAGGCGACCGATGGTGCGCGCTTCATTGAGAAATCGTTCGGTGATCGAGCCATCGTCGTTGTCGGGCGGGCGCAGGACCTTCACGGCAACCTCGCGCTTCAGCTGCTCCTGCAGCGCCAGATAAACCACGGCGGTTCCCCCACGCCCGAGCTCGCGCAAGATGGTATGACCGGGGATGTTCACCGCAGTCATTCGGTCAAAAGTCCTATCCGTGACATGAGGCGACGAGCATACCGGAAGGGATTAGCTCGCCAAAACGACTTTGACGCTGAATAGGATTGGGCTGTCGGGAGTGAGAGGGCTGCGAGGCTGCGCAGCTGGGCCGGCCAACTCTTGGCGATGATCCGAATTTCACCACGCCAGAATCCGTCAAGGGCGGCGCGATTGAAGCCGCAAAACCGTGGACGAGTCAAGTGCGGATCGACGCCAAAACCCTTCGAACAAACTCGCTCTTTTCTCGGCTCTTAATCGGATTTTTCGATTTGGGCAATTTTTCTGATTTTCGCAACACCCTGTGATGAAAACTACCTGTAGCCTCGTACGGCTTTTTTCGCAGACTGTGCGCCGTGCGAACCTCAGGAGTGCTCAATGCAGGACCCTAAACTCCCGGTCCAAACGTATTCGGATTGCTTGCGGAGCCCAACTCAGCAATGGCACCTGACCGAGCTCAATCCCCGAGCTATGCGAGGCGTGCAGGTTCGGATGGACCGAAAGAGCTATCACGAGACGACCTTCCTGGACCATCGGATAGTGCGTCCTGACGATCAAAAAAGGCACCTGCTGTTCGACAAAAAGCGCCTTGACCGGAACCGGCCCAAACCAGCGGTTGATTTTGTTTTCCATATCTCATTTTGCGGATCCACCCTGCTGTCGCGCTGCCTGGATGTGCCGGGGCAAAGACTCGCGCTCAGGGAGCCGCTGGTACTCAGACAAATCTGGGAGGTCGGCAAGCTCTATCCGGAAGAGTTCAACAGCGCACGCCAGCGAAAATTGCTGCGGCTGGTCCTGCCCCTGCTATCCAAGCCGAGCGCACGCGGCGAATCGGTTTGCATCAAGCCGACAAACCTGATGGTCGATCTGGCCGAAGAGGCTCTCGCTGAAACCCGTGGAAAAGCTCTCTGCATGGTGCTGCCTCTGGAGTCATACCTTCTGTCGGTCGCCAAGAAGGGTTTGGAGACAATTCGGCGAATTGTTGAGCTTGGTGCTTTTTGGGGCAAAGCGATGGGCCTGCCCAACCCGCGAACGACCTTTCAATCCGCCGCAGTGTTTTGGGCGCACCATATGAACCGTATGCGAGAGGTTATGCAGCGAGCCCCCGGTCGCACCGCCTCTTTGGATTTCGAGCGATTTCTTGCGACGCCGGAAGAGTACCTTGACCAAGCAGTATCGTTCCTTGAACAGTCCAGGGGCTCGTACGATCTGGCGCCACTCAAGATCAACGCCAAAGCCCCAGACCAGCCATTTGACGCCTTACGCAGACATCAGTCTCAGCAGATGATGATGCAGACCCACGGCGCAGCGATTCGTGACGCCGCCGCGTGGCTAAGAGCGAACGTTGCGGGGGATGTCCTGCACTGGCAGCTGGAGAACCACCTGGGAGATTAGGTGTCCTCGGTATGCTCACCCGAACGGAGCCAGCGCCGAACGGCCCATAGCGACATCAACAGACTGACCAGCGACCCCAGGCCGACCAGCAGCTGCGGAAAACTCATCGAGGCAGGCCCGCTCTGCCCTGGCGTTTCGTCCATGCCAATGGCGATTGAGAAGCCCATCAAAGAAAATGCCATGAGTAGAAGCCCCGCCAGCGCGTCCGCCCGACGATCGCCCGGCTGCAGCAGCATAATCAGCCCGGCAAGAATAAACGCCAATCCGGCTAAAGCGAGCAGCCAGTTGCCGGCACCACCCTCCTCGGTTGGCAGCCAGCCAAGCGCAATCGACAGCGGGTAGAATCCAAGAATGATTACACCTATGGCGTAGCGTTTGGGCGGCGGTTTCTGTGCGCTCAATAGTTTTCGGATGGCATCAGCGAAATCGGAATGATTTCAATGTACTACATACGATCGTACGAACCCGCCTGGTCGCTCCGCCCATAGCCTCATCACGGCCTCGTTTCGCGCACGCAGCCTGCAGAACTTTCTCCCGAATGCCGCTAAACTCAAGGCATTGTCCTGCGACGGAGCCGGCGTCATGGTCCCTGGCAGAAAAGTATTGCTCAGCATCTCCGTTGCCGCGTCTCTGGCGCTACTGGCTGCGATATGGTGGTCGGGGCATGTGCCGCATCAAGCCGCTGTCAGCGATGTCAGCTTGCCTGAAGGCGCGGAACACACGCCGGTATTGGATGGCTCCGGCTCGGAGGGTTTGACGCCATCCGTGGCACCGGTTTTGCCAACGCCGGAAGACAAAAACCCAAACACGTTTGCTGCGCCGCCACTTACTCAGCCAGAAGGATGGACGGACACAACGACAGCATCCGGTTTGAATCCTGGCCCAATGGACACTTCACTATCGATCGAAGACACGCTCAAAGCACTTAAGACGGAGTTCAGTGAAACAAGCGCAGCCGAAGTCGCAGCCCGCAAAAGTGACGCCTCTGAGGGCAACGCCGAAGCGGCCTTATGGCTAGCGATGCTCTTTGAGGAATGCGCCGGCGCGGCACCAACTTATGACCTTCTTGATCGGCGTCTCAACCAGGTAGAGCAGCAGGTCAAAAACATTTACGAAAGCAACCCTGAAGCAGACCTAGGAGACTGGCCCGATCGGGCTACCCGAGAGGCCATCGACAAGTTTGAAATGTGCAGCGACATTCCCGGAAAGCCAGATCTGGTCCTGGAATCTTTTAACTATTTTGGCCTGGCAGCGGACTTAGGGCATCCGACGGCTCAACGTGCTTACCACGCACACGGGTTTAACCTACTGATGAATAACGGTCGTTTTGAACGTGGAGTCTTAGGCTTTGAGCAACCTATGCTCATCGAAGAATTCAAGAGTCGGGCAGAGCGCTATGCCACCACGCTCTGGCGTTCCGGTACGCCACACGCGCTGACACTGCTAGCCCGGATGTACTACCAGGGCGACGTTTATCCCAGAGATCTGGTTATGACCTATGCCTACGGCCAAGCTGCGACCCTCGAAGGTAGCGCCGGAATCCTGCAAGCAGGCAGCCAGTGGAAAGAAATCACCCGGTTTCTTATGACCCAGGAACAAATCGCTGATGCTGAGGAGCTTGCCCACGATTTGCTCCGGCAACACAGAGAGCAGGGCCGCCGCTAACTGACAACGCGATCTTGCGTATTCGCGTTTCGATTGGGTCAACACCTCAATGACCGATTAAGCAGCATCTGCTTTCTGGCGACGGACCAGGGCGTAACTGTGGTGCTCCGGTCAGCCATCGATTGATCGCTCCCTGTAACCATCGCGCACCTGGACCGTTTTGACGATTGAAGCAACTCGATGCAGAGAACTGCTTGGGATCTACCAATGGTCTGGAGGTCGTTTTGAAGCGCATTGCCATGCTAATTTTTTTCCTGGGATCCTTTTTTTCTTGCTTTGCCGAGACGCAGGAAAATTCGACGTTTGTTTTTCACTACCAGGATCTGAAGTACACCGGCGAAGTCCTCATTCCCAAGGCACCGGCAAAAGGCCTAATCATCGTCATTCCCGGGCACGGGCCGACGGAATTTGTCGGGGGCGATCAGTGGCTGGAGCTACGGGAATTCCTGGTAGACCAACACTACAGCGTTGCTTACTGGGACAAAGCCGGAAATGGCTTGAGCGAAGGAGAATACGACCACAATCAGAGTATTCAGAGCAGTGCCGAAGAGGCGGTGGCGGCAATCGCAGCCATCGAAGCGCAAAAATTTCCGGGTGCAAACAACCTGGGCTTCTGGAGTATCAGCCGCGGAGGCTGGATCGTGCCCAAAATCTCGGAGCTGTTGCCGAAGATCAAGTTTTGGATTTCGGTGAGTGGCACGACGGAGCTGGACAACAGCCGCTACATGCTCGAAGCGAACCTGAAAGCCGAAAAGCGCAGCCAGGAAGACGTCGAGCTATTGATGGCTGAATGGGATCACTACCAGCGTATCCTGGTCAGGGGTGGCACGCTCGAAGAGTTTTCTGAAGGCACCCAGCATCTGATGGCAGACCCCTATTTCAATTCCAATGACTTCCAAATGACCGAAGAGGTCCTGCACAACATCCAGTCATTTTTTCAGTCCGGCGAACTCACTTTTGATGAGGCAACCAATCTCGCGGTGATGTATCCAAACCTCGAGGAGACCCTCACCAACATGAACATTCCGGTACTGGCTATCCTGGGAAGTCTCGATACGCAGGTTGACTGGAAGGCCACCGGTGCGCTCTACGAAAAAGCGGCGAAAAAGGGTGATATGGAACTCTCGCCGGTCTATCTGGCCGGATGCAATCACGTTATGCAGCAAAGTGTCACTGGCGGCATCTACGAGGAACTTCCCGCTGACGCTCCAGCGTGTGATGGCTACTATGAAGCCATGGCACGCTGGATTCGCGAACTCCATCCGCCGAAACCCTAAACAAAAACCTCGCTGACCCACGGTCTCGTTGCGAGGCCCGCCGACCCCTGAGGGCTGGCGGGTCTAGTAGTTCTGGTCGTTAGTGTTTTAGACAGCTTGCGATGTCTCCAGCTTGTGACCGTCCTCTTCGGTCACATCTCGCCACAGCAACATATCCACCATGCGGTTTGACGCGCCGTGGTAAAAACCCGTTTCACTAGGAAATTGACGTGGGTTCTTAAACGTCCCTCCCAACATGTCGAAAATGGGCAGGTCGGAGAAGTTGTAGTAGTGCACGCCACGAGCATGATGAAGCGCATGACTCTCCGGCCGCTGAATGAGGAATCCGAGCCATCGTGGTGTCGCAATATTGGCATGCTGAAAGATGCCCAAAAACAGGGTCGCAAACAGAAACACGGTAATGGCGTCGGCACTTAAGCCAACAAATAGCGCGAGACTCAAACTGCCGACAAACGTAAAACCGGCCATATCAAGCGGGCTGAAATAGAACGCCCCGAACGTGTCCACGCGTTCTGCACTGTGGTGCACCTGGTGGAATCCCCGAAACAGAAATCCGCTCTCGTGCAGAGATCGGTGCCATAGGTAGAGCAACCCTTCATATACGAGCAGTCCAACCAGGGCCCCCGCGGCGGTGCCCAGCTCGGATAGGTCCAGCAGCTGATACTCAGCCAATTTTGCATCCCAGAGAATCGGTAAGTAGGACGACAGGAAAAAAAACAGTGCAAAAGACAAGAGACCTCTCATTCTCCAGCCCTTAACGGTGGGCAGTTTCCGCGCCGGGCGAAGTCGCTCCCAGATCATGAGGCCGGCGTAAAGCAAAAAAACGCCCAGTGAAATCGGGTCCAGCAAAAGTACGATGGGTGTTGGCATGATATTTCTCCAGAAATCTCGGACGCAGAGCAGAGTGCGGCGCCCCAAAGCAGCGCCGTCTGGTCAGTCGACCTATTCGAATGGGTTGGGTTCTAGGTTTGGAGAACCCTTTGGTCCTAGATCACGAACGCGAGGATTGTTCTGTTGTCCATGCTGCGATCCTGATGTAGACATTGACTACATTAGCTCACAAAGTAGTCATTGTCTACATTTTTTGTTTTACTGCCCTAATGGCCAAACCACCGCAGAAAGAGACATATCACCACGGGGATCTCAGGCGCGCCGTCATCGAACGGGCGGCCGAGATTATTGATGACGAGGGCGTCGAGGCGTTATCGCTGCGCAGCATCGCTCGCGATCTAGGGGTTTCGCACAGCGCGCCCAATCGCCATTTCAAAAGCAAGGCCGAGCTGCTGGCGGCGCTGGCGACCGAGGCCTATGAGCAGGCGCGCGATGCGTCGATTGCTGCGTCAGAAGCCTGCGAAGGCTCGGCCATTGCCAAACTCAACGCCATGGGCCGCGGTTTTCTTCGCTGGGCGTTGGACGAGCGCGCGCTATTTACGGCGCTCAATCACCCGGATGTGAAACGCAGCGCCGACACGAGACTCCTGGACAGCATGCGCGCATTCCAGCTGACCGTGCGCGATGCATCGATCGCTGCGCAGGGTGAAGGCCGATTTCCGGACGCCGACCCGAAGCTGCTGGCCCTATTCAACAATTCAGTGCCATTCGGCGCCGCGCTGCTGATAGACCATCCGGTGTTTGCTGCGGAAACGGATCATTTGACCCGCGACGAGCTGATTGAAGGTTTGATGGAGCTGGTTGTTCCAGTCGCGTAGCGTCCTTACTGTCGACGCCAACCACTTCAGCCTTTTCATTAAAGCGCTGATTGCTGGTTGGGTTGGCTTTCTTGGCAGAGCTTCCGCCAGGGGTCCAGCATCCCGCTCAGCCATGAGTCAGCGCGCTTAGTTCTCGCTGTCGGCAACCACAACCTCGCCGTAGCGACCGGGCTGATACTTACGCAGGCTGCCATCCTTGTTTCGGTAGGAAGACTCGGGCGAGCGCTGGACGCGAACAGCCTGCACGCCCGCTTCCATGGCGTCCTCGATATCGGAGTCGGAATCGCCGAAGTAAACGTCCAGGCCCAGACTGCGGATTCGCTCGGCCTTTCCGTCCGGCTCAAAGAACACATGACTCATCGGTATACCCAGCTCTTCGCTGAGGAAGGCTCGCAGCCCATCGCCACCAAATCCTGACCGAGCGGTGATGGCGTAGATCTCGATCCCTCGCTGCTGGTAGCGCGCAACAATCGAACGCGTTGAGGACTTTACCTGGCTGTTTCCCCGGTCGCTCCCGTTAACAAGCGTCCAGAAGGGTTCGGTGTCGTAGGCGTGCGGACTGGCCTGGCCAACGTCAAAAGCCGGCGTCGAGAACAGGAGCGTGTCGTCGATGTCGAAGCCGGCACGCTCCAAGTCCGGCAACGCTGCAGCCTCCTCCGCCGAAATGAATCGAAGCGAATCTGCATTGGGCACGTCGGCATGGCGGCACGCTCCCATCATGACGATAGAGATCAGGACAACGGACAGCCGAGCGACAGCGCACACGGGCCTTCTTACTCTTACGGACACGAACGAAACCCCCTTTTGGCTCGGGGCGAGAGTGTAGCACCGAGGCTTCGGAACCTAGCTATGGATCCGTTGCGATAACGTCAAAACCTCCAGCGCGCGGCGTCTGACGCAGGCGCCGGGAAGGCCGGATCGCCGATCAATCCCGCATTGGTGTCACGTTAGCCAATCGGCACAGCCGCCTGTGACTCCGACCGCGCCACAAACGGTACACTGTCCCCTGCCCTTTCACTCTGGAGCCGCCGATGCGAATTCTATTTTTTATGTTGCTGGCGCTTTGCCTCACAGGAAACCCTGCGATTGCTGCGGAAAAGAACGCTGAAGAGCCAGTCGCGATGGATGCCGAGCCCCGCGTTAAAACCACGCGACACTCGATCCGCATCGAAGGCAACAACATCGAGTACGACGCCTCCGTCGGCTGGCTGATCCTGCGCGACAGAAAGGGCAAACCCATCGCCCGCTTCGGCTATACGGCCTATACGCGTACCGGTTTCAGCGACCCAGCACGGCGGCCCATTATGTTCGCCTTCAACGGTGGCCCGGGCTCCTCATCGGTATGGTTGCACATGGGCGTCTTGGGGCCGCAGCGCGCCGTTGTGAATGATGCAGGTTTTGCACCGCCCCCGCCGGCCCAGCGCGTCGACAATGCTTACAGCGTCATCGACGTTACTGACCTGGTGATGGTGGATCCGGTCGGTACCGGTTTCAGTAAGCCGCTAGGTGAGGCAGATCCCAAGGAACTCTTTTGGGGTGTCGACGCCGACATTGAGTCCGTCGGCGCCTTCATGAAACAGTACATTTCTGAGCATGGCCGCTGGGCCTCGCCGAAGTACATCCTCGGCGAAAGCTATGGCGGCATCCGAAGCGCTGGCCTGGTGCACCATCTGCAGAACAATCACGGCATGCACTTCAACGGGGTGGTCGTGGTTTCACCCTTCCTGAGCATGGGTTCAGGCTTCGATGGAGCGAACATCGACCTGCCGCACGCGCTTTATCTATCGACCTTTGCGGCCACCGCCTGGTATCACAACCTGCTCGACGATCGGCCGGAGAATCTTGAAGCTTTTGTCCAGGAAGTCGACGAGTTTGCGCTGTCGGAATACACCGCAGCACTCCTGAAGGGTTACACGATTTCCCCGGCAGAGAAGGCGGCCGTAGCCGAGCGCCTGGCTGCCTACACGAGCGTCTCTGCAGACTATTGGTTGAAGGCCGACCTACGCGTTAGCCATCAGCAGTTCTTGCAGGAACTGCAGCGTGATAAACGCATCGTGACTGGCCGTGTCGACAGCCGCTTCCTCGGCCCGGCCGTTAATCCACTCGCCGAGGCGATGAACTATGACCCGTTCTTCCCGTCCGTTGGCCCCGCCTACACGGCGGCGTTTCTCGATTACCTGCACAACGAGCTCGAGTTCGGGCAGGACGAGACCTATCAGGTGTCCGCCTTTGGGGAAGTCGGCTCAAGTTGGGACTGGTCGCACACGCCTCCCTCGTCAGGCTGGGCCATGCCGTGGGCGGACCTGCGCCCGGATCTCTCCATGGCGCTGAGCACCAACCCGGGGCTGCATCTGCTGGTGCAGCAAGGTTACTACGATATGGCGACGCCGATCGGCGCCACCCGGTTCGATATCAAGCACCTCGACATCCCGGAAGAAGCTCGCGACCGCATTCGGATGGAGTACTACGAGGCCGGCCACATGATGTACCTGCACGAGCCGTCGCTGGAGAAGTTCCGGCGCGACCTGGCTGGCTTCATTCGAGATACGGACCGGCTCTGACGAACGAACTGGCTCGCTTTGGGGGGCCAAACCCAGCACCATCGGGCCCGGGTTTGGTCTGGCTAGCGGCGCTGCTCAACGCAGCCGCCGGTAGATTTCATCGACGCCGATCACGGCTTCCAGCTCATAGCCGGCTGCCTCCAGCAGGTCGCGGACACCCGTTTCCGCCTTCATCCCCGAATTCTCCACCGCCAGCACGTCGATGCGAAATCGATCGAAGTCTATCGCGCTCAAAACCTCGCGCTCCGCGCCTTCGGTGTCGATCGAACAAAACTGCACGTGTTTCAAATCGTTCTCAGCCAGGATCTGGTTCAGCGTCATGACGGGCACACGGATAGTCTGCTCATCGTGTCCGACGTTTTGGCGGACGGTCGCCAGCATGTCCTCAGCGTAGTGTTCCAGCAGCCCGCACATTTGCAGAAAACCGTCAGTCACGTCCAGGAAATCGGCGTATCCTTCGCGACTGCTGACCGCGGCCTCAATAACGGTTGTGCTGCGATTTTGCCGGCACGCCTGCGCAAGCCTGGGCACCGGTTCAACCAATACCCCCGGCCACCCTAGAAATATTTCGAAAAAGCAGGTGTTGCTCCCGCTGACACCATCGTAGGCGCCAATCTCGACAAAGGTGCCGGACGCTGTGTCGGAGAAGAACCGCTCATACGCGAAGCGGTCCTGGCCAGCCTGAGAATAATAGGCCCTGTGCAGGCCAAGCTGCTGCTCTACCGTCCAAAGCTGCTGTCTAAGGATGCCCAGCGCGTAAGGTTCGACCGGATGTTCGACGGCCGTGCGGAGAAGCTCCGCGGACTGCTGCAGCTGCGCTCCACCCTGCCGGGCCAGGTCTGCGGCAGCATCGATGAGCTCCTGGAGCGGTCTCCCCCGAAAGCTCTCGGGGGTCAGCTTGGTTTTCTGCTTACCAATCGATCTTCACGTTTAGATTTTCCGGGCCCCATCGAGTCCAGCCACCGCGCTGCCAAATGGCATTCCCGAACCGGTCAACCCGTAGCTCGAGCTCACCCTCATTCCACCTGGCAAACACCAGTACTAGGCGCAAGGGTACACCGGGAGCGCTGGGTGCACGCAACACGAGCTGTGGCTCCTGGCCCGCGCTCAGCAGCCCAGTAATTTCCTTCCTGCCCAACAACGCCCCTCGGCTCTCGAATCGTTTCAATACCGGCAGGGTTTCGAAACCGCTGCGGAAAACCAGCCCGGTCTGATTGCTGTCGGTGGCGTCATTGTTCTCGCTGTTGATCTCCGGGGTGCCCGGCGGCGCGGTCACGGAGGCAACGTTAGTGACAGTAAAGGCGTCGGGCGACGCAGCCACCATCGCGGTGAGCTCAAACTCCACGCGGTCACCGGCACCGATATCCACCGCTTCCTGGATATCACCGTCGCCGCTGGCGGTGCACTGGCTTGAGCCAAAGGCGGTACAGGTCCAGCTGGCCGCGACCAGCGACGACGGCAAAAGGTCTTCCACCTGCGCTCCGGTTACGTCCGCGGGCCCGTCGTTCGCCACGGTGATGGTGTAGGTCACAAGCTGCCCGTTTTCCACCACGGTCTCGCCGTCACTTTTCTCAATGCGAAGGTCCGCGGAATTGGCTGTCACCACGTCGATGAGCACCTCCGCCGAGGTCGAGAGATCGCCGTCCGACACCATATACGTCAGCGTGGAGACCCCGGTCTGCGAGGGAGCGTCAAACTGAAGACTTCCGTCCGCCGCCAGGGTCAGATCACCTCCGGCTCCGCCGGCGCTAAAGCTCCCGACGGTGGTCACGCTGAGAGGCTCAACGTCCACATCAACGTCGTTGGCCAGAAGTCCCTCCGTAACGCTCACATTGAGCGTTTCACCCTGCACAACAAAATAGCGATCGTTTTCCGCGACCGGTGGATCGTTCACACCGCTGACGGTGACGGTAACCACGTTGGTGTCGCTGCTGGCTTCGTCTGCGACACCGAAGCTGAAGCTTGCCTCTTGCGATTCGCCATCGTCCAGGTCGCGAAACGCCGTGAGCGGGTCGAAGGTGAATGTCCCCAGATCATTGTTGACCTCGGTCACCGCGCCCGAGGCGGGAGCGCTCAACACGGAGAACGTCAGCGGCTCGTTGAGGTCCGGGTCCGTTGCGGAGAACGGTGCCTCTACCGAGGTATTCTGGTCGGTGCTGGCGGACGTGGCGTTCGCCACCGGTGGGTCGTTCAGGCCCATCACCTCAATGACCAGCTCCGTCATATCCTCCGCATAGCCATCGCTCACGGTGTGGCTGACCGTGGCGCTGCCCGAACCGCCCTGGTCCAGAGCTACAAAGTCGGCCCCGGGATCGAAGGTCCACTGTCCATTGCCAAAGATGGTGACCGTCCCGCCGCCGGAGGCGGGCTGCGCAACACCGACCGCGGCCTCGCTTCCGGCCACGGCGGTGACGTTCAGCGTGCCGCTATCCTCATCTGCCGGGTCGACGTCGTTTCCGGTTACGTCCCCAACGGTGGCCTGATTCTGACTGGTCGCACCCTCATCGGCGGTGGCCATGACGGGTGTGTTCTGGACTTCAACGGCACCGATATCGCAGTCGTTGCCCGGCACACCGTCAGCATCCACCCCTCGAGGCAAGCCCCGTTGATCGAAACCAGTACAGTCCGACACGGCGTCAACCAGCACCGATCCAGGTCCAGGAATGGCGAAGACGCCGTTGCCGTCGCTGGCCAGACTTAGCGCTTCCTCCGTCACAACGGTCGCCTCGCCGCAGCTGCCATCCGTCGCGAAGTTGGTTGCTGCAGCGGCCGTATTCGCAAGATCACAAAGGCCGACCGGCGAGCCACCCTTTTGCTGCACGCCACCGCCAAGCGAAAAGACGTTGCCGGAGATATTGACCTCGGTACCCTCGACCGCATCGCTG
The DNA here is from genome assembly GCA_039033415.1 of Pseudomonadota bacterium. Classification (NCBI taxonomy): domain Bacteria; kingdom Pseudomonadati; phylum Pseudomonadota; species Pseudomonadota bacterium. The sequence continues at coordinate 108,826 of JBCCCR010000004.1, forward strand.
ACCAACAGGGCTGCGGCGCCGCTGCTGGCGGTGTTGCCGCTGAAGGTGTTGTTGCTGGCTGCTAAGGCGCTCTTGTCGCTGATCATCAGGCCGCCCGCTTCACCCGCGCTGTTGCTTGCGATGGCGCTATCGGTCACGGCCAGGCGGCTGTCGCCGGCACTCAATATGCCGCCCGCGCGCTGGGCCGTGTTGGACACGATGGACGAGTTGGAGATGTCAAAGGTGTTGCCATAGATCATCGCCCCACCGCCGGCTTCCAGCGCACTGTTGCCGCTGATGGTGCTCTGGCTCAACCGAACATTTGCGTTAGCTGGACAGCAGGTCTGAGCGCGACCATAGATACCGCCACCAAAGCTGGCGGTATTGCCCGAGATGGTGGAGTTGGACAGGTCCAGGGTCATTGCCGAGCCGTAAACGCCGCCACCCAGGTTGGAAACCGTGTTTCCCGTCAGGTCGAAAGTGTTGGCGAGCACCGTAGCCTCTTGTATCCAGAGCCCGCCGCCCGTCTGCGCGCCGTTGTCATTGATAGAGCTATTGGTGAGCTGGATGGTGACCGGCCGCTCACTGCCGCTACCCTTTGGCGAGCGGCTACCGGTGACACTCGACTTCACCGTGGGGCTCGGGATGCCAGCCAGCATGACGCCGCCGCCACGGTTTGATGAGGTGTTGCCGGTAATGATGCTCTGGTCGATGGTGACCTGTGCGCTAGCCGGGCAGCAGGTTTGGGTGACATCACCATAAAAACCTGCGCCGTCGGACGCGGTGTTCCCGGTGATGGTTGATCCGTTGAGCGTTACCTCGGTGTCGGTCACCGCCAGCCCGCCGCCCTGTTCGAACGCGGTGTTGCCGAGCAGCGAGAATGTATTGGCGACCAAGGTGGACCCGAGCATCAATAGACCGCCGCCGCGAACAGCCGTATTGGCCGACAGCGAGGAGTTCACCGTCGAGACAGTGGCGGCACTGGCGTAGATTCCCCCGCCAAGATCCGCGGTGTTCGCGGTGAGCGTAACGGTATTCGACACCAGGGCAGCGTCATTCACCCACAGCGCTCCGCCGGCTTGGCCTGTGGCACAGCCGCCGGAAAGCGAGAGATTGCTTAGGCGAAGATCAAAGCCGTTGGCGTAGAGGAATCTTCGACACAAGCCGCTCGATGACAGACCGATTGTGACGCCCTCCCCACCCTCAATCGCCAGCGGCTGAATGACTGGCGGTAGGGCACTCAGACCGTTCGCCAGAGTGTCGAAGGGACTGTTTTCGAGGGTGATGGTGTTGGCCTGAAGATCGAACTGAATCTCCGATAAGCCAGGCGTTCGGTTGGCTGCCGCCACCGCATCGGGGAGTGTGCAGCCACCCTCGGTGTCGCCACAGATGCCGTCGAAGGTTCCCTCCGCACTGTTCACCACTAGGTTCTGGCTCTGCTGAGGTCGCTCCTGAACCTCGAAAGCGCCTACGTCACACTGGCCTTCACCATCGCCGTCGCCGTCGAACCCGCGCGGCTGACCTCGCTGATCTAACCCGGAACAACCGGTCCCGGCAGCGTCGATGGCCGCGGAGCCTTCCCCAAGAGGGTGTAAGGGCGTGGCGACGCCGAGTTGTTGTAGCGGCTCCAGCCTCAGTTGTTCGAGATCCATCGTGTTCGACTGACAGGTGGCGTCCGAGGCCAACACGTTCGTCGCATTAACCTGGCCACCGCTGATCTGGCACAGCAACTGGGATTCGCTACCAGCCAACAGCGATCGCTCGGCGACCAGGTCGGCACCGTTCAAGGCCAATGCAGCGCCTTCCAGACCAAAGTTGTAGGCAATCGTGGAATCGATCAGGCGATGATCGCCGGCGGAAGAACCGAAGAGAAAGAGACCACCGCCACCATTCTCCGCGGTGTTGCCGGAAATGGTCGACTGGATCAGGGAGACATCACCGCCATTCCCGTAGACCCCGCCGCCGTTGTCCTCGGCATAGTTGCCCGTTACGGTGCTGTCCACTAGGGTCAGCGGCGCGTCACTGGCGGCCACACCACCGCCGCTGGAGGCAGAGTTGCCCTGCAGCGTGACTCTTCTGAGCGTCACCGGCACGCCGGCGGCAAGGGCGCCACCATCGATGCTGTCGGCGCAGCCACCCGCAAGCGTAACGTCAGCAAGATCCAGACTACCGCGGGAAACGGTCAGCAGACGGAATTCACCGGCGTCCAGCTCGTTGTTGAAGCTGCAGCCCAACGCGGGATCTCGTTGAACCTTCAAGCCGGCCAGCCCGGTCACCGTGATGTTGTTGGTCACGGTCGGCAGCGTGGTCGTGAGCATGATGGTGGCGCCGGTCATCACCGCCGGGTCAAACGTGATAGACACGGGCTGCGGCGATTGCTGATTGGCAACCACCAAAGCGTCCGCCAGAGAACATTCGTCCACCGCAACGCCGCATTCGCCGTCGAAGTCGCCGGCGCTGCTGTTAACCACCAGCTCGGTTCCCGACTGGGCACCTTTGTCCACGCCGTCCAGCCCGGCAAAGCGAGTGTAGTCCTGAGCTATGGCCGTGGCGGCAGCACCGCTGGCCATCGCAGCGGCTATCGCACGACGGATGGCAAGCGTTAGCTGGACTCTATTGCCGGGAACTTTGGTGGGCATCCTGCTTCCTTTTTCGTGCGGTTGGGTTGGGCCCTCTACCTATTAAATGCCAGCGGACGGAAAAACGAACAAAATTTTGTTCCTTAACGAATATCTTCAAGCCCCAAAAAGTCAGGGTGCCGGCCTCGCCGAATCGGCTAAGCTGATGCCGATTCAAGTGGGGCAAACGATGACGATCACCAATTTTCTCGACGGCACATCTGATACCTGCGGGCTGGTTCAGGCCCGTTACGGCCTGATGCTGCACTGGCGATTCGATCGTTACATCGGCCGCTCGCTGGGCCATTACGGGGAGTGGTGCGAAGGAGAAATGACCCTTATGGGAAGCGCCTGTCGACCGGGTGACGTCGTGGTTGACGCGGGTGCCAACGTCGGATCTCACGCCCTGGCTTTCGCTCGTGCGGTAGGGCCTGAGGGGCAGGTGCATGCCTTCGAGCCTCAGCTTGAGACGGCCAGCCTGCTTGGCGCCAACGCGGCCATAAATGGGCTTCGCCAGATTCATATGCATCCGCTGGCACTGGCGGAGCACGAGCAGACACTGTCGGTGCGCCCGCTGTTCTATGACCGGTCTGAGCAGAATGTCGGGGGAGTATCACTCCAGACGGATGGCCTGGGCCGCGCGACCCGGGCGGAGGCGTTGGACCGATATCTGGACCCGCCTTCCCTGCGCCTGATCAAAGCGGATGTTGAGGGCATGGAGCTATCGGTGGTCAACGGTGCGGCAGGCCTCATTCACCAATTCCATCCGTTGCTATACCTGGAGAACGATCGTGTCGAACGATCAAAGGCACTGATCGAAGGTGTCCAGGCACTGAATTACCGCCTCTACTGGCACCGGGTCATGCTCTTTAACCCCAACAACTTTGCGGGCAACAGTGAGAACCTGTTTCCTGGTGTGGTCAGCACCAACATGGTGGCGGCCCATGAGAGTGATCACCTCACTGGCCCAGAACTGATTCCTGTGCACCCAGACGAGCATCCGAGCCTGCCCGACTGGCCTGGACGCCATAAACCGATCGAGTGACACCCTGAACAAAGACCGCTCACGGCCAGACAAGTGGCGGCCTGCCATCGACTCCGACCATCACGTGCTGACGATCGCCGAAGGAAACTCGGCCTAGTGACCCGAGCTCGGTACCAGCTCCGATTCTGCACCTTTGTCTTCTTCGACCCGCATCCAGACGATGGTGGAAAGCAGCAACGACACGCAGCAGATCACGAAGATCAAGCCTTTGTCCTCCGCGCGACTTACCGCCACGCCAACCCCGAGGCTCGCGGTCAGCTGCGGAAGAACAACCGCCAGATTGAACAGGCCCATAAACAGCCCCATGCGGGCCGGGTCCACCTTGTTGGACATAATGGCAAACGGCAGGCTGACAATCGCGGCCCAGCCGACTCCCAGAAGCGCCATGCAGGCGTACAGCATCGTTAGCGAACTGCCCGCCAGGAGAATGGCCCCATAGCCGATCGTCATGATCAGCAGACACAGTACGTGCGTTTTGACCCGCCCTAGCCGACGGGTCAACGGCTCCAGAACAAACGCCGGCAGCACGGCGGCGACGGCGTTGAGAATCAGAAAACTGATGGATACAACCCGGCCCATATCCACGTCGTTCAGGTCGGGCAACGTCTGCTGGACGTAGGCAAACATGTAGACAAACATGGTCTGAACGCCGAGCCAGCTGAACGCATGGGCTGCCAGCACGCGCCGGAATCCCTCGAGGCTGCCACCGCCCTGACCGTCCGTGGATTTGCGGCTAAAGAGTGTCTGGACGACGAGCACTAACGTGGCGACGGCGCATATCCCCTCGATCCAGTAGTGCTCCACCTCAATATGCAGCAGCCTCATCGTGAGCGCATAAGCGCCATAGACCAAAAACCCCCAAAGGGGTCGAATGTTCATCAGCACAGCGCCAAGATTCACCGGCTGCTGGTCTTTAGCCTCGTGGCTCTCCTTGAGCTCGCGGGGCTCTTCCACGAACAGCGGTGGAAGCACAGAGAACAGCAGCACCAAGAACACGCCGAAGTAGATGAGCGTGTAGTTGTCCCAGACCGCGCCGATGCCATAAGCGAGCACACCAAAACTACCTGAAATGGTCTGCATCCAGGTATACCCGCGCGTGCGGTTCGGACCACTGGTGGTGACGTCAGCGATGATCGATCGGGTAGGGTTGAAGCTAACGTTGATCGAGAGGTCCAGGGCAAGGGCAATCAGAATCGCAATGCCCAAAATGCCTTCAACGCCCAGACCGTCCGCAATCACGTCGATGTTGGGCAATGCAAGCAGCATGAGGGCGGCCAGCACACCGCCGATGAGAATATAGGGACGGCGCCGTCCACCCCAGAGCCAGGTGTTGTCGCTGACGATGCCGATGATGACCTGGCCGATGATGCCCGCCAGCGGGCCGGCAGCCCACACCAAACCAACATCATGAATGTCCAGCCCGTACTGCGTTGTGAGAATCCAGCTCAGCGCCGAGATCTGGACCGACAGAGCAAAGCCCATGGCCGTTGCGGGGAGACTGAGCAGCGCCAGAAAGGGCGACGTGCTTTTGCGCTGCATCTCAAGCATGACAGGACACCCGGGGCTCAGGGGACAAAAGACGCGTTTCACCGACCCCTGCAAGCGAAGCGAATCGCACCCGGCTCAACGAAAAATCGGGCCAGAGGTTTGACAGTGGGTCCCAAGACCGTGGTGGCCGGAAAGCGGATCGATTCTCGTCTATTGTCAAAATTTTGGCCGGTAAATTCGCGAATCCGTCGATCTTAGGGCGCTCCGGCGGACCTGCTCAATAGTGAATACGTATGCAGGCCATTGCTGTTTGAAGCACATTCCTGGAATCTGGAATAGGGAACCGTCAGTCCAAATAACGAGGTGCACATGAATCGCTCCCGCAGCCGGCTTCAAACAGCAGCCGCCCAAAACAAAATCACGGCGCCCGGGCTTCCAGGCCTGCGACGCAACCTTATCGCTTCAGCGGTTGCCGCCGCCACTTTCGCCGGCGTGCCCGCGTTTGCGCAAACCGCGGATGACCAGGGTGATGATGATCAGGCAGTCCTGGAAGAACTTGTGGTCACCGGGTTCCGCCGCAGCCTGGAAAACGCCATCGACAACAAGCGCGATGCGGGAACGATTATCGAATCAATATCGGCTGAAGACATCGGCCGACTGCCGGATATCTCCGTCGCCGATTCAATTGCACGCCTGCCGGGCGTCACGGCGCAGCGGACCGGAGGTCAGGCTGGCGCGATCAACATCCGCGGCCTCGACCAGGGCCTCGTGCTCTCAACGCTGAATGGTCGTGAGCAGGTTGCCACCAGCGGCGGCCGGGCAATCGACTTCTCCCAGTATCCATCGGAGCTGATTTCCGGCGTCGACGTTTACAAAGGCAGCGAGGCTAAGCTGATTGAGGGAGGCCTCGGGGGTACGGTGGCTTTGAAGCTGGCGCGCCCGCTGTCGCAGTCGCTGGATAAGCAGCACAATCTGAATCTCAACCTGCGCGCGTCCTACAACGACCTCGCCGGCGACTCGGTGGACTCCGACGATTACGGCTACCGCGGGAGCTTCACCTACCGCGGCCTTTTCGCCGACGAGACCTTCGGCGTTGTGCTGGGCTACGCCAGGCTGCAGCAGGCGAACGTGGCTTCGCGCTTCGGCACCGACACTTTCACCCAGACCGGTTCCGACTTTGACGGCAACGGCGTTAACGACTTCGTTCCATTCCGCTATGGTGCCGAGGAGCTTGGCGGTGAAGACACACGCGACGCCTATATTGCGTCCTTTCAGTGGCAGCCCAACGACGATTTCGAGCTGACCTTTGATTCGTACTACTCGCAGTTCGACTCAACGGGCTTTGCCCGCGGCGTCACCGTGATCGGCCCGCAGTCCATCGGCGGCGGCACCACGCTGACCAACGCGCGGGTGTCGAACGACGTGATCATCGGCGGCACCTACACCCGCGACGCGGGCTCGCCGATCACCGATCCGAATAATCCGTTCTCTACCGGCGCCTGCTGCGGTGGTTTTGCCATCACCCCGAGCAGCGATACGCAGACGCGGGATTTCGACAACGAGATTCTCAATCTCGGCCTTGGCGCCAAGTGGTACCGCGGCCCCTGGACGTTCTCCGGCGACCTTTCCTATTCTGATTCCGACGCGTTCCAGCCGGACACGCGTGTGGTCATCCATCAGGTCAACAACGGATTCCAGCTGAACAGCGACGTGCAGTTCGACTTCCTGTTGAACGGTTTGGACGTGCCTCAGACATTTACGCTGGGCAACAACTTCGGTGACGACCCCTCACAGCCCTACGTGGGCGTGTATCAGTCATTTCCCACCCAAAACGACGACACGCTTGATGCCGCTGCCTTCGACGTCAAATATGACTTCGAACGGGTTTCGGGCATCACCTCGGTCGAAGTGGGCGTGAGACGTTCCAGCCGCGAGACCTCGCAGGAGCGTACCGGCTTTGCAGTTGGCAACGAGGCGGGTTTCTACCAGTTCGCGCGCAACAACGCTGATTCACCGGAAGCGAACCCCAACCCGTTTGTTAACGACATCCCGGGCTTTTCGCCGGTGTTTGTCGACCCGAGCTTCTATTCGGTTGAGCAGTTCAACGGTGACTTCAGCGGCTACCCGAACTATCTTGCCATCGACTTTGACGCCGTAACCGGTCTGTTTCCGGGGCTCACGCCCAGCCAGCTGGCCGGTCGTGCGGCGGCTATCGCTGGTGGCAACCTGGACTTCCTGATCACCGAGTCGTTCCTGGTGGAGGAAGACACGACGGCCGCCTACGCGCAGGCGAACTACGACGTCGAGCTTTTCGGCATCCCGGTTCGAGGTAACTTCGGTATCCGTGCGATCGACACGGAGCAGAGCTCAGACTCGAACACCATCCTCAACGGCTCGCCGGTACCGATCAGCATCGACTATGACTACGACGACATTCTGCCGTCGTTCAACGCCGCGTTTCAGCTGACGGATAACCACCAGCTCCGCCTGGGTCTGTCCAAGGTGATTGCGCGCCCAGATCTGGATGACCTGCGCGCCGGCAACTCGGTCAACGTCGACGCCAACACCGGTATCGTCAACGGCAACGGCGGCAACACCAATCTCGACCCGTTTGAGGCCAACCAGGTTGATCTCTCGTTTGAGTACTACACCGACGATGGTGGCATCTACACCGTAGCCGTGTTCTACAAGGATCTGAAGACGTTCATCATCTCGCAGACCCTGGAGCAGGATTTCGTGGCGCAGGGCTTCATCGATCCGAATAACGTCAACCTGAATCCCGGCGTCACCCTGAACCCGATCGGTGAGTTCACCTCACCCGCCAACGGTGACGGTGGCTTTGTCCGCGGGATCGAGTTCGCCTTTACCCAATCGTTTGACGAGCTGCTGCCCGAGCCGTTCAACGGCCTGGGTGTCACGGCCAACTACTCGTACACGGAGAGCTCGATTGCGCTGCCCGACACGCAGAGCGGCCGCGGTGGCAACATCACGCTGCCCGGCCTGTCGGAAAACGTCTTCAACGCCACGGTGTTCTACCAAAACGGCGGATTCGAAACCCGTCTTGGCTACCGGTATCGAGACGAGTTCATTTCTCGTCAGCGCGGCATTGGCGAGCAGCTGCCGATCAACGACGAAGAGTCCGTGTTCGACTTCCAGGCGTCCTACGATTTCTACGAGGGCGGCAACCTGGCGGGGCTCACGCTCCTGTTCCAGGTGAACAACCTGACCGACGAACCGGTTGTGACCTACTTCAGTCAGCCCGAGCAAGTCAGCAGCAACGCCTTCTTCGGCCGTCAGATGTTTGTTGGCCTGAGCTACGCGTACTAACGTCCCGAGAGGGATTGGGGGCCCTCGTGCTGCGAGGGCCCCTTTTTATTGTCTGAGCTATCGGTTTTCGTGCCCGCCAAGATGCCAGGGGACGAGGCGGAACCTCGGCAGGAAAACCGCAGACCGGCTTGTTTAGGGCGTCGCCCTAGATCGCTCCAGCAGCAGCGAGCTTTCCGGCGCCAGGCTGATCGCTAGCTCCCCGTCCCTCACCTCGTGTTTTTTGCAGGGCGTCTCAACATCGCCCAGCGCACAGTAGCCCCCATCCGGGAGTGAGGTCGACACCTGCGCCTCCAGCGCCTGCTTCGAGCTGTTGATCACAACCTGCGCAAACGCGGCTTCCGGGCTGCGGAGCGAGAAGGCAACCGCCGTGCTGCCGTTGTCCCACCAATTCGCGACCGTTGTTGCATCCACGGCGTGCGCGCGGCGCCTGAAATCGACCATGCGCAGCGTCTCAGCTGAGCGGTGTTCGCAGATCCAGCGGCCTGCGCCGCAGTCCGACGACCCGTCGGCACGATAGATGGGCAGCGTAGCCCCTGAGTCGTCAGCCGGTGGACCACGGTGGTCGTCCACACCACCCCATTCATAGCTCGACATCAGTCGCGGATAACCGTAGGGCCAGGCCAGCATAAACGTGGTGGCGAGCTGGTAGCGGGCGCCGTCGCGATGCGTGGTGCTCGCGGCCATGCCGTGACCACGCTGGTTGTCGTGGTTATCAACAAACACCACCGCCGCTGACGAGGGCAGCAGACCGCCTGCTTGAGTCAAACTCTGCAAAGCAGAAAGCTTTTCCTGCGCAAAAGCCTCGCCGATGCGCAGGCTGTAGAGAAATTCTGTGATGGCGCCGTTGGGGAGATACTCTTCCACGTTGACCGACTGCCCTCGCGTGTCGATCACTTCCTGAAAGAGGTAGGCCGACTGATCCAGGTCCGCAACAATCGCGGCGATGTCCGCGGACTGCATGTGCTTGGCCGCGTCGACGCGCAAGCCCTTCACCCCGGTCGCCAGCAGTTTGTTGAGATAAGCCCGCAGCGTTGCACGGACGTCTTCGCGTTCTGTGGCGAGGTCCGGCAGCTCGCCAAGCTGACAGTCACGCACGCGCCTGGCCCTTTCCTTTGCGACCGCGTCGGATGGCTCGTCCCTCAGCCAGTAGTCTTCCCCGTCGATGACGCAGAACTCATGGAACTGGGCATCAGCGTAGTCCTCATAGCGGCGCGCCTTGCGGTCGAAAGTTGAGCCGGCAACGCCGGTTTGGCCGTTGTTGGCCATGTGGTTGAGCACGGCGTCCGCGTACACCTCGACGCCGCTTTTCGCGCATCGCTCGACCATCTCACGAAACGCCTTCTCGCTCCCCGAGCGGCTGTCCAGCCGGTAGCTGACGGGCTGATAGCGCGCCCACCAAGCGTCCTGGTACGGCGAGGGCAAGGCATGATGATCGATATGCTCATTGGGCGGTGAAACCTGCACCGCACGGATGCCCGCCGGCCCCAGCACCCGCTCACACTCCTTGGCGACGTCGTCCCAGCGCCATTCAAACAGCTGCACAAACACGTCACCCGAGGCGGCGGGATCCATTTCGGCAGCCGCAGTTTGGAACAACGCTGATACGAGAACGAAAGGCAGACAGAGTGAGGCTGTGACGTGCCGATTCATGAATGACGCTCCTCCTAAGTCGTGGCGCAGGGCGATAGCTGAGCCAATGCCCCGGCTTGTCAACCCACCAAGGTTATTGCTGGAAGTCGTTGATGCAATATCACAGGGATTCTCCGCGAGGCTAAGCAAGTTGACATGGGTTATTTCGACATAGACCGCTGCAAGAGCGCATACGTTCCGCTCTTAAGCTCACGCGGCCAGCGAGTCCGTTGCGGCTTCAAGACGCTTATCGACAATCCAGTCTATATAAAAGGTCCTAAAACGCTATGACCCGAAGGAACTCTAGAATCTCATGACGGCAAACATGAGATTAAGCGCCTGTAAGTCCGCGGTTGCGCCAACCGTTCAGGATAGCACAGAACAGCGTTTGGGCCTTCTCTAGAAAATGCACACGTAATGCGCATTTCAGTTGGTTCATCAAAGAGCGTGACGAATAGCAAAAACCGAGGGTAACATCGGCCTATGACTGTCTACCCGAGGCCAAACACCGTCGAGAAACGTTTGTCCAAAGAAGTCTGGCTCCTCAGGCGCCGCCGACGCAGCTTACAGTCGTATCGCGGGGACCCCGGACCTTTTCGCACGCTAACGCAGGGCGTCAGCCTTGAATCCGACAAGATGGCCGCATTCCGCGCGGGTCTGCCGTTCAAGAGAGAGAAATATGGAACCACCGCTGGCGGCTAACGCCGCATCGAGCTCCCATGAGGATGCCCTCACACGCGCGCAAATCAACCAGCGTTTCGTCGCCTGCGAACACTGCGACACGCTGTGGCTCCTGCCCGAGCTTAAGGAAGGCGACGTTGCTCGCTGCGGCCGCTGCCATTCTGTCTTGCTGACCCGAAAAACCAACAGCATTGACCGCACGTTGGCATCCCTGGTCGGCTCCTTGATCCTCTTGATCTCCGCGGTCTCTTTTCCGTTTCTTTCGATGGAGCGTTCTGGATTGGCCAATCAGATCTCGGTCGTAGACGCGATTAGCGTTCTTTGGATCAACGGCATGGCAAGCATGTCTCTGGCCGCCGGTATGCTGATCCTGATTTTGCCCTTTGTGCGCAACGTGCTCCTAATTGGCGTATTTGCGCAGCTTCGCAGCGGGCGCCCGCTTAAAACGGGCTGGGCTGTTGGATTTCGCCTGGCTCAGCAGATCGAACCCTGGGCGATGGTGGAGATTTTCATGCTGGGCGTGGTCGTGTCGCTGGTCAAAATTGGTAAGCTCGCGACAATCAGCGTTGGACCGGCGTTCTGGGCGCTGGCGGTGCTGCTTCTAATCATGAGCTACAACACTAACGTGCTGTGTCGCGATACGGCCTGGTCCATAATTCGTCGGGAACGGCGCTCTTGAAGACAACGGCGCTGCAGCGGGGCTGGGCGGTCTGTCGGGTCTGCCGCGAAATTACGGACCAACCCGGCAGCACCTGCGCCGTCTGCGGCGCGCAGGTAAACAGCCGTATGCCCGACAGTCTACAACGCGTCTGGGCCTATTTGCTGGCCGGCGTGATTGCATACCTCCCCGGAAACCTACTGCCGATTATGCGCACCGAATCGCTGGGGACCGGCTCCGACTCGACCATCATCGGTGGCGTGATTGCGCTTGTGCACCACGGCAGCTACGTGGTTGCAGCGGTGGTGTTTGGCGCCAGCATTCTGGTTCCGGTGTCAAAATTCATCGTGATCGCATCGCTGGCTCACTCCATTCAGCGCGGTTCCATCAAGGACGACCACCGCCGGCATCTGGCCCATAAGGCGATCGAGCTTGTGGGCCGCTGGTCGATGATCGACGTGTTTGTCGTGGCCGCACTCGCCGCCCTGATTCAGCTGGGATCAGTTATGACCATCAAACCCGGCGCCGGAGTCGTGGCATTTGCTTTGTCTGTCGGGCTCACCATGCTGTCCGCCATGGCCCTGGATCCACGTCTGATCTGGGACTCTTCAAACGAATACAATCAGGAACGTACGCATGAATGAGCCCATCAAGGCACCGGAGATCAGCAAAGCTGGCGCTTCGCGCTGGTCCGTGGTCTGGTTGGTACCAGTACTAGCTGCGGTGCTCGCGCTTGCCGTCGCATGGCAGTCGCACAGCGAGAAAGGCCCGCTGGTCGAAATCCACCTAACTAATAGCGCCGGACTGCAGGCTCAAAAGACTGAGATTAAACACCTAGGCGTTGTGGTCGGTATTGTTGAGAGAGTTGAGTTGGCCGAGGACCTGGCATCGGTGCTGGTGTATGCGCGTATGGACCGAAGCGTTGAGCGTTTTCTTGGCGAGACGACACGATTCTGGGTGGTTCGCGCCCGGTTTGATGGAGGCAGCGTGTCTGGCCTGAGCACCATCCTTTCCGGCGCCTATATCGAAGTGGATTGGACCGCCAGACCTGAAAACAAGCAGCTGAAATTTATTGGGCTCAGCGACCCACCCCAGACTGAGCCAGGAACCCCAGGGCTGCACGTCAGGTTGACGACGCCTTATGCGGGTTCAATCCACGTCGGCGCGCCGATCTACTACCGTCAGCTTCGCGTTGGACAGATCGAAAAACGGGAGCTGCGAGAGGATGGCCGATTGATCACCTTTGATGGTTTTGTCGAAGCCCCCTTCGACCGCTACATCAATCAGAACACACGTTTCTGGAACGTCTCCGGCGTGGATATTCTCGCCGACGCAGATGGATTTAATGTCCAATTGGAATCCGTCGACGCATTGCTTTCGGGCGGCGTGGCGTTTGAGTCGATCGGCGGAGACATGGCGTCTCGCATTGAGGCGGACGGAGAGACCTTCCCCATTTTCCGTCATCGGCGAGACGCCAACGAGAGCCTTTATTTCGACCCGGTGCACGCCGAACAGCACCGGTTTATTGCGGTGCTGAATGAATCGGTAGACGGCCTGCGGCCCGGGGCGCCCGTCATGTACGACGGGATCAAGCTGGGCAATGTTATCGACGTGATATATGAGCCGACGTTGGGCCCCGATTCGCCGGACCGAATCTACGCCATATTTCAGCTCCAGCCAACGAGGGTTGGCTTTGAGGACTTGTCACTGGAGGAATTGCAGACCGGTATCAATTTCTGGGTCGAATCCGGCATTCGGGTGCAGCTGGCGTCAGCCAACCTGCTAACGGGGGCCAAACGCCTGGACATGGTCCTCAAACCAGACCTACCTAAGGTGGGGATTGACCTCGAGGCCAGGCCCTACCCGCAGTTTCCGTCCATTGCCTCCAGCAGCCGGGCTCTAACCAACAACGTCCAGACGCTAGTGCGAAACTTAAGCGAGCTGCCGCTCGATGAGATGATCCAATCGGCGACCAAGCTTCTTACCGATGTTGATGCTCTGGTTGCAGGTGACGACGCGCGCCGGCTGCCGGCGGAGCTCTCTGCGGTACTCAACGCCTTGTCCTCCGCAGCTGGCAACCTTGACGCCGCAAGCGTCGATCTCCCGGCGCTGGTTAGCAGCCTGAACGCCCTGTCGGGTCAGGCGGATGAGACGCTCGGCGGGCTGGCGCCCAGCTCGCCGTTCTACGTAGAGCTGGAGCTGACGCTAAGCGAACTAAGTTCAGCAGCGAGAAAGGTGGCCGAACTAGCGCAGCAACTGGAGGAACGTCTGTGAACTATTCCAAGAACCTGGCCGCCAAATGGCTTGTTGTGTTTCTCTCATTAGGGCTTGGCGCCTGCGGGGCGCCAAATCGATTTCTGCTCGACCTGCCCGCCGCCGGCTCCATCACCGCTGGCCAGCCCGAATACAACCGAATTGGCTTACAGATGGTATCGCTCCCGGAGTACGCGAACAGCGAGAAGATTGCCAGCCTGCTCGCCGGCGCCGTCATTGTGCAGGACGAGAACAATCGCTGGGCTGAGTCGCCGGCAGACGCGGTCGCTCGACACCTGGCCGCAGGCATCTCCCGACGCCTGTCCGCGGTTGTCCTCGTTGAGCCCTTTCCGCGAGGATTTAACCCAGGCCTGCAAGTTGAGGTGCGATTTGATCGGTTTATCCGGCATGTACCAAGGGGTAACGCGGAGCTTGGCGGCCAGTTTGTGCTCAGCTCGGGCGACGGACGGACGGTGCGACATATTGAGCGCTTTTCAATCGTCAATCCTCTGCCGACTGATGACTACGCGGGCTATATCTCTGGCCTGGATGATGGCCTGTCAGAAATCGCCGCCGCCGTCAGTCGCGCCGCACTGACTTTGGGTGAGACGCCATAAGCGACCAGCGCAGGATGTCCAGGTGCCTGCGCTGATTGTTCACGACGACCAGCGCCTGTCTCAGCGCCATGGCAAGACTCGCCCGAGATGCAAGAGTGGAGACGTCAAGGTCAAGCCTCGCATTGCAACACTAGTTGGCCTGACTACAAAGAATGCGGCGATGCAATACCTGCCCTGGGTTTTGCTTCGCTGTGACCATTCTGCCCCGATGCTCTTAGAAATCGTACCAGTAGAGCCTGGCTCCTGTGGCGTGGGTAGCAATCAACCTTTGTGTTTTGATTAGACTAAGCACATTGGGTTGTCCGCTAGAGTTGTCGTGAACCAGAAGCCTTCGAAAGTAGATGCTGCGCTCTTCAAGAAGAATTTCGTCAGCGCGTTGCAGGTTACGCAACAGACAGACCAAGGCAACGCGTTAATCCGATTGATCACGCTCGTCCTGGCCTTCGGCCTTATGGCACGGGCTATCGTGGTGCACGAGGTTTCCGCTGCGTTTCTGTTGGTACCTCTTGCCGCAGAAATTCTGCTGTCCTTGTGGACTGCCATCATCCTGAGTCGGACTCTCGTCGATTGCCCCGACTTTGGTTCGGACAATCTCTCGAGCACGATTATTATCACGCTGCTAATTGGCCTTATTAGCTTGGCCGTGGCCTGCTTTCCAGCTGAAGGCGGTTTTGCCCCCGCCCAGGCGCCGGCAGCCTGGGTCGCCGGAGTTCAAGAGCTTTGGCGCACCGGCCTGCTGCTGGCGGTCATCGTCGACGCCGTCGGCCTCTGGCTAGCAAGCATTCGGGACGTACGCCGCTGGCAGCACCAAGGAGGGCAATTTGTCTGGACCGCAGGTTTTGGGTCAGGTATGCGAATTCTCGTTTGCGTTCTGCTACTGATTCCCGCACCTCTAGTCATCGGGATCATGGCAGGACCAGACGGTGAAATGTTCCAAAGCCCGAGCACCCGCGCATGGGTTACGTGGAGCTTTCTCTTGTGTGTCGAACTTGCATTAGTCGCCATTTCCGTAGTTACACAACGGGCAGCGCAGAAGTATCGTTAGTAATTCTTTGATTTAGGAATGAGATCGGGAGACTGGAAAACTACGCATGCCCCGTATTGCCGAAGCGAGTCAGCCCTAAACATGAGCACCCCGGATAAGAAGGTTGAAAAACCAGTGCAACTAGCGAATCGACTAGTCAATGCTGCCATACTGTCGCAAGGCTTAGTGCCTCCGGTTGCGGTGACGCAGAGCGTAACGCTGGACTTCTATACGATCGACGGTGGCGGCGTGATTCGATCGGAGTCGGCCAATCAACGCTGGCAGTTATCCGGCACCATTGGTCACTCGAATAGCACTGAGTCACTGGACCTGCCTGGGGGCGGCTTCACGCTTACGGGGGGCTTCTGGCCAGTTTATGTCGATGAGACCGATTCGCTGTTTCGGGACAGTTAAGAGTGGCACGAAGGAAGCAGTAGACGCCCGCCATGGATGAAGGCAAATCGAATGCGCCAAGCAAAACGGCAACAGGCTGCCTCTCCATCTTTGGCAGCGTCTTCCTGCTCCTGGGAATTCTGACCGGCATCCTGGCTAGCCGCGAACTGCTGCAGGCTTGGCAAGTCCAAAAATGGGTGCCAACGAGCGGCACCCTGCTCGACATCTCCATCGACACTTCCAACTCCCGCGGCAGCGAGCTTTACAAGCTCAGGGGCCGCTATCGCTATCGCTTCGCCGGAGAGGCGTTTGAAAGCGAGCAAATCGACTTTGCCCGGGGCCACGACAACGTCGGCGATTACCACCAGGAACAGTACAAAAAGCTGCAGCCGCTGCTCAATCAGGCGGAGGCCCTCAAAGTATTCGTCAATCCAGATGATCCCGACGAGGCCGTCGTTGTACGGGCGCTGCGCTGGGGGGCGATCGTATTGCTGGGTTCCGTTTGCATCGTCTTTGGCGGCACCGGCATTTTTTTCGTTGGAACCGCATCAATTAGCATTCGTCGGGACCGGCAAACGCGAAAGCTCGCTGCACTATATCCTGGAGAGCCCTGGCGCTGGGAACCAGACTGGGAGCGCGGGGAACTTCCGAGCGGCCGCAATCCCCTGCTGTGGGTTTCGGTGGGTTTTGCCGTGCTTTGGAACGCGGCCACCAGCTTTGTCTGGGTGATGCTACCCGCAGAGCTTGCGGCCGGAAACCGGGGCGCCCTGGTAGCGCTGGTTTTCCCTGTCGGGGGGGCGGCGCTGGCGGTCTGGGCCATCCTGGAGGTGTTGCGCTGGCGGCGCTATGGCGGAACCGCATTCGTGATGAGGGACCTTCCGGCGCGCCTGGGTGAACGGCTCTTAGGGCAAGTGAAGATCAGCAGCGCATTTCCCACTGAAGAGGTGACGCTGCGATTGAGCTGCTTGAAGATTCGTATTGTCGGGCGCAAAGAAAAAAAGACCCGAATTGATGTTATCTGGGAGAAGGAGCTCGTTGTGTTGCTGCAGCCGGGTCCGGCCGGGTTCCGCTTGGCGCCAGTGGATTTTCTACTGCCCGCAGACCAACCCCCGCGCGACGTGACCGACCCCGCGCGACGCGTTGAATGGTGCCTGGAGGCGGAAGCAAACGTCGCGGGCCCTAATCTCAAAGCGAGCTTCGACCTGCCGGTGTTTCCCAACGACGCGCTTGACCCAGCGCAAGGCCTGGACCCGCTAGACGCAACTGAGCGTTAGACGGACGCCAAAGCCGTCCTATTGCAAGCCCCCGTCGATGTCGGCAGCTACGCCGCCGTCGGTCTAAATAATTGCCAGGTCGCAAGATCCTAACCAAGTTCTTCTGGACTCTGGCGAGTGTGTGCGCTTTCCGATACAGCATCGTTTTAATAGGCAGTATGTAGTTTGGATCAGTAGCGTGAGAGAAAGCCCAAACAAAGCGAGCAAGACGAGGACACGACTCATTTCTCATTGGACCCGGGTTTGCATAGCAACAGCCCTCGCTCTGGCCTGCATATCAGCAGCGGCGCAGGTGATTCTGCCAACCCACTTCCTGGTTGTGGTCGGCACCAACTCCGACGCGAACCTAGCGTCAGGCTGCTCGCTTCGTCAGGCGGTAGAAAGCCACAATTCTGGTGCCGATGTCGGCGACTGCGAGCGCTTGCTGCGCGTGGGTTCGAGCACCAACCGTATTCGGTTTGACGCGTCGGTGGTGCCCGGTCAGATATTCCTTATCGATCAGCTCGACATTACGACCAACATGATTATCGAGGGGCCGGGCGCGGATAACTTTGAAATCTCTGGCTCGTCCTCCAGCCGGATCTTTAACATCACGTCAGCCGCCGAAGTGGTCCTCCAGGGATTGACTTTGACGGGCGGGAGGACCGATCTGGACGGCGGCGCCATCTTCACCGACGGCGCGCTGACGGTCGTAGACAGTCGCATTCTGAATTCGACCGCCGACGGCAATAACAGCTCCGGCGGCGCAATCGCCACCGATGGCCCCGGACTGCTGACGATTCAGTCCACGGAGCTCAGCGGCCACTCAGCGAGCTGGCTCGGTGGTGCAATCTACGCCCGAGGGCCTTTCCTTATCCAAAACAGCAACCTCAGCGATAATGAGGCCGACTTCGGCGGTGCGCTCCTGGCGGTGGGCGACGGCTCGCTGGAAGATACGGTGGTCGCCGACAATACGACCCGCTCCGGCGCGAGCGTGCAGACCGAATCTGCGGACGTTTCCATAGTGAGGAGCACCCTGCTGAACAGCCGGACGCAGCGGGAGCGCCTAATTCAGATCGGCTTCACCGGTTTTGTTGACAGCAGCATCGTTCAGATCATCGGCTCGCTGGTTCACGACGCCTCAGAGGGGCCAGGCGGCTTTGCGATCGACGGCGGGGTGGAATTCGGCGACGCGGAGCTGATCATCCGAAACTCCACCATCACCGGAAGCCGGGGCATTCAGGTACGCACCAAACTCGAGCTGCTCAACAGCACGGTTTCGGTTACCCAGGGCATCGGAGTTCGTTTCGGCTCAAGCGAGGCCGAAGGACGCATCGCCAACTCGATTGTTGTGAGCGAATTGGAGGGTGACTGCATTGAGTCAAACGCCACCATCGTTGAAAACAGCCACAACATCTATACCGACGGCGACTGCACCAGCAATCAGGACAGTTTGC
The DNA here is from genome assembly GCA_039033415.1 of Pseudomonadota bacterium. Lineage (NCBI taxonomy): Bacteria > Pseudomonadati > Pseudomonadota > Pseudomonadota bacterium. The sequence goes on from JBCCCR010000004.1 coordinate 127,248, forward strand.
TGTTTACCGACCCCTTGCTAGGCCCACTCCAGGACAACGGCGGGCCAACGCTGACCCGCATGCCCTTGCCGACCAGCCCGGCAATCGACGCCGGGAGCGCCTTTTGCCAAGCCCTCGATCAGCGCTACTTCAACCGAACGGACGGCCTTTGCGACATCGGCGCGGTGGAGGTTGGCGCAACCGATGAGCTGTTTTCAGATGGCTTTGAATAGGCGGCAAGCGGCCTCGTCGGCCATGGCTACTTTGCCCTAGCCTGCCACCAATCGCATATCACTCCCTGGTTGGGAAGAAATTGGCGACGGTCACCGCAAAGCCGCCTCCAGCCAGGTTATGCACCACGATGCCTACGGACGCCGGCAGCGCCAGCCCCGAATCAATCTTGTACACCGACTTGAAGCCATCGGGATAAACCAGCTGACGACAGTCCGGCAGATTATCCAGGATGCAGCCACGCAGGACCGATGACGGGCTGCTGACCGCGTTGTCGATCGCGCTTTGGACGGTATTGGCCATATCGATCTGCTTCTTGATGGCGTCCTTGATTGAGTTCAGATCCTTCAGGTCTTTGGCCTGTGGGAGATCCTGGGTCACGATCGCCAGTACGGCATCAATCAATTCAGGGCCGAAAAAGATTACCGAGTTGCCCTCCGGCAGCAGCGTGTCGAAGCCAGTTCCCTCAATCACGGAGTTTTCGATTTCAAACACATGCAGCGCCAAGCTGCCGCCCGTGATGATGCCGGCGATGGCGCCCTGGTTAGCGTACGGCCCCAGCAGATCGGCCCCGACAATCGTGGCAATCGATTTAGCCACCTGGCCCAGGTACGGCACGTAGATATCCGAAATGATCTTGGAGCGAAGCTGGGTGGCGGACATGATGCCGATCAGGCTGAACTTCTGCGCCGCCGGGCCCTCCTTTGAGGCGATCAGACCCTGGTCGCGTAGGGCCTGACGTACCGCACGGATATCAGCGACAAGCACACGCGGCGCCCGCGTGCCCAGCAGCGCGATCAGCACCTCTGAGGCGTCGAGCACGCCGTACACGCTCGGATCCAGTGAGCTGACCACCGAAGCCACGTCGGCCAGGTCCTGGTTGAGCGCGTTAATCACGGCATCTGGCGCGGTCCCTTCCGTAATCACCTGCTCTGTCTGCTCAAGGGAAACAAACAGATCGAGCGCGGCCCCAACGTACGCTGCATCGTCGGGCGCCGGCGGGAAGCCGTTCATGGCCGCAGTCTCCGCGCTAGGCGGAACACCGCCGACCGGGGCAATCGGGCTCAATACGCTCAGCAGCGCAACATCGATCTCGTCGAGCAGATCGCCTAAATCGCTATCGATGGAGACAATGGTGGCGCTGTCGTTGGCATTGACGGCCGTGATCAGATCGCCGATCAAGACCTCAAAAGACCTGAGCTGCGTAGCAAACAGGTTGAACACATCAGCACCGTCACCGTCGCTGATGGGCTGAGCGATCACACCCACAGTGGAAATCGTCTCGGGACCGTTGCCGGTGAAGCTTGCGGTCACCTCAAACGAACCCTGGCTGTCAATGGCGGTGGTAATGGTGGTCGCGTTCAGCGTCGGCAGCGTCCCGTCGACATCGTCGGGCGTAACATCGAGCGACAGCGAGACGGCCGGCTGCGGATCAAGCGGGGTGCCATCCAAATCACGAACCACAACCGATACCTCGGCGGTACTACCTGCGGCGATCACCCGAGGCGTGATATCGATCGAGGCTCTCGGGCCGCCGGACACGGTGATGTCCACGGGGCTCCCCGGGGCCGCAAATGCGCGGGGCGCCGGATCCTGGATCAGCACCGTATTGGCGGGCTGCAGGCTGTCGTTCACGAATTCTACGGTGCCGACGCTTAAGCCCCCGCCAACGATATCGGCGGTCGCTGAGTCCAAGGTCAGGGCAACCACATCCGGGACTCGCAGCGGGACAGGCCCCAGCGATACGTCAACCACCACACCGTCACCGGCGGCAGCGGACACGCCCGCAGCAGGTTGCTGCGCAACCACCAGGCCAGCAGCCACGGTTTCACTGAACGCCTCGCGGATCGATTCGACGGCAAGGCCTGCTGACTCGATCGCGTCGACCGCCTGTGCCTGAGTCAGCCCATTGATATCGGGCACCGACACAGGAGCCTCAACCTCAATAACGTAGTTCTGAAAACCTGCGGCACCGACGCTGTCGGTGACCTGCAGCACGACTGGATTTGAGCCGAGGTCGCCTGCGGTCGGCGTCCAGGTCACCGTGCCCAGCGCGTCTACGGCCATACCGGCCGGCCCTTCAGCAATAGACCAGGTAAGCGATTCACCGACGTCCGCGTCAACAGCGAGAGCACGGTAGACGTACTCAAAGCCCGGCGAGGCCGCTAGCCGGGGCGAGGACAGGATCCGAGGCGCGGTGTTGGGCGGCAGGATCGTGATATCGACCGTGGCCACGTTGGAGATCAGCTCACCGTCACTGGCCCGATAGCTGAACTGATCGGAATCTTCGATGCGATCTTCGGGCAGCCGTTCGTTCACCATCGCGACGTTCAGGCCAGGCAGAAGCCAGTGCGGTCGCAACTTGGCCGGCACCGTCAAATCATCGTTGACGTTGGTGACGTAATAGCGAGCCTGGTTCCAGACTCCGCGTGCCGGCGCCCAGTCATCACTGGTGCTCTCCCAGACCTGCAGGTTAGGAGTAGGGCTAAACGTAAAACCGATGGGCAGGATCAGCTCCGCGTGGCCGTCGGCATCAATGTCGGCAAAAACCGGCACCGTATGCTCGGTGGGAAATGTATCGTTCGTGATCAGGTCGACCACCAGCTTTTCCGACCCGTCGCGGCCGTCCCACACATAAAGATCACTATTTTCGTCGATGTAGATCACTTCGTTGAATCCGTCGCGATCCATGTCGAACACCGTTGCACCCGACCGGCCAGTTTGTAACGTGTTTGACCAGAGCATCGTGCCGTCTTGCCCGTTGATCACGTCGAACCGGTCTGCGAGTACGCCGCCCGCGGCCAGCACTTCAGCCTGACCATCATTATTGACGTCGGCGATGGTGATCGGCGACCAGAGGGACGAGTTGCCACCCGGGAATTCATAATCCCATAGCGTCGATCCGTCGTGGTTCAGCGCCAGCACAACGTTGGTTTCGCGAAAGCCTCCGAGACGGCGGACCAGCTCCGGGTAGGGGTCGTCGTCGAGATTGGCAACCTGCGGATGGGCGAATGGCCCGAGGCTGTCTTCGACATCGTCTCGAGTCCAAATCACCTCACCCTTGTTGGTGAAGGCGGCATTCGAAACCACAACCTCGGGGACCTCATCCAGATCCAAATCAACCACGCTGACCCGGGTCCCTCTGGTGCTCTCTCTAACACCCGGCGCAAAGGCATAGTCAACTTTTCGGCCGTTCGCATCCCAAACCTGGTAGGACGTGAAATCGTTATTGGGGGCAACGATGATTTCCGGCAGGCCGTCGCCATCCAGATCGGCCACGCTGATCGCAGAATCAGAGAGATCGCCATTGGCGTCGTTGCGAATATCGTCGCGCGTTGGGTCGTACCCCCGTTTCGGCAGCGATTCGCTAATCCACTTCAGCCCGCCATCGTGTTCGAGCGCGTAAAGACGAAGCAGCCGGGTTGGCGAAATGTCCGGATCCCCGCCAACCAGGAGAATCTCGGGCTTTCCATCAAGATCGATATCCGCGAGGGCCCCCTCCCATTGGCTGGAAGCTCCAAGGTCTCGATTGCCGAATACGCGGACCCACTCTTGCGCGCCGGTGTCCCCGTCGTAAGCATCAATTCGTACCGAAGATATGCCGCCAGAGTCAAGAATAATGATTTCGGAAGCCGGGTCATCGTCCAGCTGTCCGATCAGCGGCTGCCAGCCTCCCGAGGACCCGCCATTGGTGCTGATGTTTTCCCACTTAAGCTGCATGCCGATGGTGCCAGCCGGGTTATCCGGGGTGTACTCAAAGCTGCCGTCGTTGCCCAGCGACAGATCCCCCCTTGACGCTCCTGTTTCAAGCAAGCTGCTCAGAAGGTCGCCGTTCGGATCCGTGTCGTTAGCGAGAACGCCCGATGCCGGGACGGTCAGCGTATCCCCACGTTCAACCCGGAAGCCGGAGTCATCCACTGCAACGGGCGCACGATTCAGGTCGACGAGAATTTCGAACGACTGAGTGTCGCTGGCGCCCAGCGAGTCCCGGGCAGCGATGGTCACGTCATGTGGCCCCAGCTGCTGAAAGGTTGGCATCCAGCGGACTGCGCCGCTGTCCGGATCGATGGTCATGCCGGTGGGCCGCATAGACAGTGCGTAGGTCACGTCATCACCATCCGGATCGACGGCGTTTGCGTCGATTTCCACCGGAACATTTGGGGCGCCTCCGCGGTCCTGAACGACCTCCAGCACCGGGGGCGCATTCTGCGCCACCACCTGAAGCTGGAATGCCTCTTCATCCGCAGCTCCGCCAGGATCGGATACTCTGACGCGTACCGGAACGGCCCCGATATCACCCGGCATGGGCATCCAGCTCACCTCGCCGCTGGCGGGATCGATATCCATACCGACGGGCGCGCTGATCAGCTCGAAAGACAGGACGTCGCCCGGATCGGGATCTGTGGCGGTCACCGTCACACTGAACGGCTGATCGACGAGGGCCACCTGGTCCGAGATAGAATCGATCAGCGGGGAACCTGACGTGCCAATCCCCTGCGCGGCGAAGCACCGCGAATTGCTGATGCCCGCACCCGTTGTCACCTGGACCGAAACAAGCGTGGTACCTACCTGGGCGGACGAGGGTGTCCACGCCACCTCGCCGGTGCTTGCATCGATCGTCATGCCGTCGGGCGCTTCGACGAGCGCAAAGGTATTGCCGGTCTGCTCAGACGGGATTGCCGTATCGATATCGAATTCGATCCGCTCGCCGATTGGCGTCACTTGATCGGGAATAGCCGCGATCTGGGGTAGCGACAGCGCCGTGTCATTTTCGAAGCCGTCGCTCAGAATCTCTCCACAGTCGATGGCGTGGGCCTGATGGCAGCACAGAGCCGCAATGACGACGTGCAGGAAACGGCGGGGGCGTTGGGTGACCTTACTCATCGCGCTGCTCCCGTGTTCTGATTTTTTGTCACCTGGAATAGCGGGTTCGGCGCTCGGAAGATGTCCCGCGCCTGGTTGCTGTCACCCGAAACGAGGTTGGTGGCGTCCGATTCGAAGACAATCCAGCGCCCGTCGCCGGAAATCGCCGGCTCAAAGCTATTTCCGTTCGATTCCCCGGCTGTGCCCGCAGAGATGCGCTCCGTCAGACTCCGGGTCAGGTCGTGCACAAAGATGTCGTAGCGGCCGTTGGTGTCGCCCGAAACGAGGTTCGAAGCTGCCGATCGATAGGTGACGTATCGACCATCGTCGGAAATCGAGCCTTCAAAGCTGTGGTTGTTGCCCTCAAGACCCGCGCTGGAAACGCTGACGCGTTGCGTCACCTGGGCAATGCGGTCGCGCACAAAGATATCCCAGCTCTCGTTGCTGTCTCCGGTCACCAGGTCGCTGGCCAATGAACGAAATACGATGAACTGACCGTTGCCTGAAACCATCGGGTTATAGCTGTCAGCATCACCGGGACCCCCGCCCGTGCTGACGCTGACCAGTTCAAGGGTCCCCGTATTGCGGTCCTTAAGAAAGACGTCTTCATGGCCGTTCAGGTCGTTAGGTACCAGCTCGTTGGAATAGGAGAAAAAAGTGACGTAGCGGCCGTCGTCGGACATCGAACCCGAGAGGCTGTCGCCATTGACGCTATTGCCACTGGAGTCGCGGCTGACACGGTCGAGAGGCTCAATCGGGTCGGCCGTTAGATCAAAAACGAAGACGTCGTCAGCGCTATTGCTGTCGTCATTCGGCGGGCGCGCGTCGACGTCGAACAGATTTTGAAGTGTCTGGAAGGTATGGAAGAGGAGGAATTCCCCGTTTCCGGAAATCTGGGGCTCATTTCGAGCACGCTGGGGACTTGCCGGATTGCCACTCTGCAGCCGTGGAAGAGGCTGCAGGACGCTGTCGTCACTGCGGTCAAAGATTGTGGGCCAGGCTGTGTTCGTCACAGGGCGGCCTTCGAAGACGATCAGCTGGCCGTCATCCGAAATTGAGGGATGTGACGAGAAACGCGGGCTCTGACTGCCGTCGGTTAACACGCTGACTCGTTCCACCGTATCGGCGTTCAGGTCGTGGACGAAGATATCGGACCATCCGTTGGTGTCGCCTACGATTAGATTTTCCGCGTTGGACCGAAAGACGATGACCGAGCCATCATCGGATAGCTGAGCGACATAGCTGTCGCTGTCCGCCTGACCGCCGCCGTTGGGCACGCTAACCCGCTCAATCTGGGCCATGCAGACCAGCGGCCACGCTACGCTGGCGGCCATCAGACCGAAGAAAGTTCGAAATTGTCGTCCCTGACGCTGAAACGTTAATCGCATTGATCGTGCCTGTTTTTGGTGGCCTCAGTGTATAGAGGCGAAATCGAGCAAAATCCCGGATCACCCTAGCTTGCCCGTCATCAGGCAGCCTTTGCAACGTGATCGACATCGCCGCGGCCGCTTCCGCGCCTGGAGGCGAATCGGCGGCCAAAAAGCCCGTCGCTCAGCGAAAAAGAGGAGGAATTGAGGCCAACAATGCCGTACTCGACCCTATCCACGCAGAGTTGCTTAGACTTGGAAGCTGCACCGTTACCGCAGCAACGCCTCGAAGCCGTCGCGGAACAGCAGGTCTGGCCCTGCCGGATCGAGTACTCGAAACAGGGTTTCGTCGGTGTCTGGCGCAAGCGAGGCGTTGCCGGCGAACTCGGCAATCAACGCGAGGTCCCCGACCTGTGTAGGAGTGAGCAGACAGCTTCCCAACCCTTGCGTGTCGGTGGTTGCAGCGCAAACCTGGTTGCCGAGGTTGATGGTAATCTCGACCCCACTCACCGGCACTGGCGGTGCTTCGGTAAGGTTCAGCAAAGACGCGCTAAAGGACGTGTCTACACCGGCAAGCGCCGTGAGCTGCGCAACGCTCAGGTTGACGTAACTGGTTTCACGCCCGGGTTCCCAGGATACCGTGACGGGGTTGGAAACTACGTCCAGGCCATCAAGCTGAGTCCTGGCCACCAGCGTGTCGGTACCCGAATTTCGGCCCTGAAGAGTAAACGTCACGCGTCCATCCGGGTCGGTACGCTGCATCTGAAAACCGGTATTCACGCCGTTGATCGCCAGCGTGACAGGCTGCCCACCGGCTACCGACGCGTTACGCAGGATGGCATTGAAGGATGCTGCCTCCCCCTGCTGGACCAGCTCGGGTGCTTCCAGCATCAGGAATGGGTCGGCAAGCGAGGGAAAAAACGGACAGTCGCCGTTAGGATCGGCAATTCGGTAAACGGTGTGCTGAAGCGTGCTGTAGAGGCATCCGTCGGGGCCCACAAGGCCAGGACCAAGCCCCTCGGCGATGGCTTCCTGGCTCATGTCAGCATCCAGCGCCACGATGTTAATTCCATCTTCTTGCAGGATGCCCAGAGACGTGGCCTGACCGTTTTCATCCGCACCAAGAATGGTCAACCAGAAAAACGAGTAGATTCCGTCGACGGTCTCTACCGTGTGCGGCGTTGGCCCGTTGCTGCCAGAGATACGGACCACCGCTGGCTGCGGATCGGTGTATCCCGATACAGCATAGAGCGTTCCGTCCGGGGCAAAGGCCATTCTGCCGTTCGGCGTTCGCGGCAGGGTGGCGTAATTCTCAACGACCGGCGCCGGCCCGGCTGGATCGCGGATGCGGAAGATCGCCGCGTTGGCCGACCCGGCGCCGCTGCAAACGTTGTTGAAAAACAGATCGCCGCTGAGTGGGTCGACAACAAGTCCATGGGGGCAGGTGAGAGGTGCGGCGACCGTTCGCCGAATCGAGCCGTCATCCGGATTGATCTCGAAGATCGCGCCGGTCGTAAAGTCGCCGGTCGTCGCAAGCCGGCGTACATAAACGCGACCGTCCAGTCCCCGCACTTCCGTAGCAAGCGTCGGCCCGAGATTGCTGAGCGACTTAATCGCCGCGCCGCCGCTTGCCGGGAATTCAAACAGTCGGCCGCTGCGTGAATCAGCGATCAGCGCACGCTGCCCGACAAACACCGGCAGGGCTCCCCCGTTGCAGTTGCCTTGATTAATGTTCCCAAAAAACAGCGGACCCACGTCGAAACCGGTGGCAAAGGGCGTGACCTGGTAACCATTGACGCCACTCGGCTCGTCACTCGCGCAGCCGCCTATCCCGTTGCCGAATGTGACTTCGATCGCACCAGGCACGGCACGATCAAAATCCGGAACAATGCTGGCGGTATATCGAACCGTTTCGCTGATGACGCTGGTCGCCCGAAACTCGATCTGTCCCTGGCTGTCGGTGACCGGCGGCTCAGGCCCTGTGATCACCGAGCGCCCTCCCGCTTGGTCGAGGCGTATCTCCTTCCCCGGGGTCGGCCTGTCGAGCGCATCGCGCAGCGTAACGGTAATCACCGTTTCCGACACGCCGTCCGCATTCAGCGTCACCGGGAAAGCGTTGATTCCGGCGCTGACAGCCGGAGGTACCGAATACTCCAGCAGCGGCTGGGCCGTCAGCACGGTGCCACTGGTTTCGTCGGTCAAGGTGAGCGTGTAGGTCGTCGGATCCAGGCTGGTTACGGAGAATACGGCCTGGCCGTTGTCGTCGGTCATCAGCGGCGTCGGCGGCTCGATGACTGCGGTGCCGACGTCCGCGCTCAGCGTGACCGGCCGACCACTCATGGTGTGGCCAGCGGAATCGCGCAGCGTCGCCACCACAATCGCCGCCGTGTCGCCATCCGCCGGCAGGCCCAGAAGGGGTGGCTGACTCATGCCGTTCACCGCGGTGCCAGCGAGGCCTAGCTCCGACCGATCCGGATCAGGCGCACCCAGGGTAATGCTGTTGAGCAGACGATACAGCGAGTCCAGATTGGGTGAACCCAGACCCACGCGGGCAAAGTCTGACCCCAGCTCGGAAGCGTCGTGGAACGCCTGGGTTGCTGCGAGCGGATAAAGCTGAGGATTCAGAAATCCGAGATTACTGCCCTGGCGTTCGTTCAGCAGGGCGGTAAATCCCGCCCAGATGGGCGCGCCGACGCTGGTGCCACCATACAGTTTGCCGGTGGGGCAACCGCCGTCATTTTCCTGGCACAAAAAGTAGCCGGTAGCGGGATCGGCATTAACCGTGACGTCGGGGATGGATCGCTGCAAGGAAGGACTAAGGCCATCCTGGTAGGCGGGGCGGGGAAAAAATGCGCTTTCACCAAAGCCACCCTGTCCGCTGGGAGGTGTGTCAGCCGAACCGTCCCACCAGGTTTCACCGCCGTAGGTAAAACCCGGCCCAAAGCTCAGCGTTGTGCCGCCGACAGCGGTTAGGTGTGGCGAGCTGGATGGCACATGCACGGTGTCGGGTCGACCGTTCAGACAAGTACTGCCCCGGTCCCCGCTGGCGCTGAAAACGCTGATGCCTGCAACCGCCGCGGTTTGCAGGATGGCATCGATACTCGCGACGTCCGCGGCGTAGGTATCGCTCTCGCAGTAGGCAAAGCTGTTGCTGATGATATCCACGCCGTCGTCAATCATCGCGCTGAAGAGCGCCTGGAAGCTCACGCCGGCACCGGAAAAAGGCGCCTCGTAGACCCGGATCGCTGCATCTGGCGCAACGCTCCACACCGCCGCGACGTCGAGCAAAATTTCTGTTTCATCTGCCGTAATCGGCGCTCCGCCGTTGACCGGGACTCGGGTCAGCTGATCCATTCGCTCCTCACCGATCTGCATCAGCGCCAGCCAGTCGGCCACGTCCTGCGGCGTAAAGCCCGTGAAAGAGGTGATTCCAACGGTTTGCCCGGCCCCGGTCGGCCAACCACCCGCGGAAGCAGGATCATTCGGGAAGCCTGCGACGGCCAGTGGCGGGTTGTGCGGAGCAAGGCCGGTCGCCATGTTCGGAAGCGGCGGCGTGGCGTTGCCGCCCCGGCTCACCGCCGCGCCGGCTTTGGGAATTGGCGCACTGGTTGCCAACCCAAACCCGGTGCAGATGGCGGCCAGCGGCGGCCACAGTCCAAACAAGAAGCAGTAGGAGGATGCGCCGCCGGGATCGAGCTGGAGCTGTGCGATGGTGCACGCGAAGCCAACGTACACCGCCAGGATGATGAACCCCGGAATCACGCCAAAGACCACCGCGGCTGCGCTGCAGGCGTTCAGCAGCGGAAGGTGTTCTCGCGTAATACCACGAGGCGTCTGCGGACTGCTAAGGCCAATAATCGCAAGCACGTGGGGCGCCACGTGAGCAGGCAGTGTCGGCTCCCGATCATTGGCGAGCAGACGCTTGCTGCCCCCCTGAAAATGATCGATACGAACGCCGAAGGCACGCTCCACGGCCGCCTGCGTCCCGACGAACGTCAGGAGCTGCCCCGCGAGACCGGTATGGACGTGTTGAAGCTCGTGAGCGCCCAGATAGTTCGCCACCGTCTCCTGCGCATCTTGGTTGGGCCCAAATCGCTCGCTTTGCTCAGTCGGAGAAAGAAAGGGCGGCCGCTTGTCGCGATTGCCCGTGTACAGGGCCTGTAGGTACTTCAAATAACCGGCCTCGTCGCTGCGGCGCAGCACAACGTTAATCTCAAGTTCAGTGCGTGAGTCGGGTGATTCCTGCCAGCGCGCGTTTTTCGGGAGCGGCGTGAGATGACCGGCGAGCGGGCCGGGTGTATCCGGCCCCCATCGGTAGGGCTCGGCAAGGCCCGCTGAGAAGGTGAACGCGGTCACGAGGATCGAAAGGGAAAGGAAGCGAATCAATGGCATGGTTCCGCTCCTGCTGGCGCGAAGCCTTCCCTGATTTCGGCCGCAGCCTGTTAAGTGCCGCCTGGCACCTCCCGCCAATCATGATGCATCGCCAAACGCGGGTTTGTCCAGATAACCGCGATTACCCGGACTAAGCGGTTGTCGGGCTCGACTCGAACTCCTGCCCTCTGCCTCAAGAGCCAGACGTTTCTTGTTAGCTATCAGAAATTCCGCTCACTCCATGGCGGGCTTTTCCCATGTTTTCGATCTTTACTTGCTGAGAGGCCATCGTCGGATCGCGGCTGTGGTTAGTAAAGAGGGCGCAATGGACACCAGGTTTCACCGATTCTTGATGCTGATCATCACACTCGCCGGCGTAAGTGCCGCTGCGAGCGAATTAAGTGGCGGCGAGTTTTCGGTGCGAGCTGATTGGATTTCCAATGCCGGCGGAAGAGTTGAACGTCAGCCTTATTCGGCAAACACCACCACCGGCCAGGCCCGCCTCAACGCCATCTCCGGCGGAGAATTCTCCGTCGTAGGTGGCTTTTCGCCGACGCCGACAGCCAGCAGTGTTCTTTTTGCAGACAGTTTTGAGACGCCTAGCCAATGACCAAGACCTTCGCCACACTTACGCTTGCATTCCTCGTAATGACAGCTCAGATGGCGCTCGCGCAGTCGCCGCCGTTCACTTACCAAGGTGAGCTTTCCCAAAGCGGCGCTCCTGCAGACGGGCTATTCGATTTTCAGTTTTCGCTATTTGACTCGCCGGACTTCCTCCAGACGACCGAATTTGCCGGCCCCCTCACCCTGCTCGACCAAGGTGTAGCCGAAGGTACATTTAGTATCGACCTGGATTTTGGACCCGGCGTATTCGGATCGATGGACCTGTGGCTTGAGGTGCGCGTTCGCGAGAGCGGATCCGCCGGGGCGTTTACCACCCTTGAGCCGCGGCAGCAGATCGGCGCGGTGCCGCTGGCGTTGGTGGCGCTGGAGGTGGAAGCAGGGGCGATTGGCAGCACGCAGATTTCTACCGGCGGGGTCACCAGCATCAACATCGCCGACGGCACGGTTCAGGCGGGCGACGTTGATACGAGCCAGATTCAACAGAGAATTGCGGGTCTTTGTTCCCCGGGGAACTATGTCCGGGCGGTGCAGGAAAGCGGGGCCCTGACCTGCGGCGTCGACTCCGATACCACCTATACCGCCGGCTCCGGGATATTACTCAATTCCAATGAGATTTCACTGGACGATTCGCAGGTTCAACGGCGTATCGCGGACGCCTGCCAGGCAGGGTCCTTTGTTACGGCGGTCAACGCTGATGGCACGCTCGTTTGCGAGTCGCGCTCTCAAGCAGTTTTGCGTCCACTGCTAACGCGATTTGCCGGCGCCGAGATTGTGCTGAGAAATGACGGCCGCCCGTTTCTGGCGATTATGAGCACGGACGCATCTGACCAGGTGTTGGCCTACGACTGCTTCGACAACTCCTGCGAACAGGGCGAACTGCGCTTGCTCGACAGCGAGGGAAGCAACCTTAGGCCCTACCTTCGAACCAGTGGTCTGCCGGCCGTACTTTATGAAAAATCGGGGCAGGTTTATGTCTTCGATTGTGCGGATGTGAACTGCGTAAGCGGAACGGCTCGAATCACAGCGCTGCCCCAGCTCGGCCCGATCTCCCAGACCAGCGACGGTCAGTTAATGGTTTTCTTCACTTCGGGCAGCAATTTAGGCCGTTTGATCTGCGACGATGACCTGTGTTCCTCAGTTTCTGGGCAGTCTTCTTCTCTGCAGGTCCAGGACTATTCGGGACTGATCAGCCCGGTGGCCGTAACCAGCGATGGCCTTGCTCGGGTTGCCTACCGCAATACCAACGGCAAGCTAGGGCTGCTGATCTGTAGAACTAGCCTGTGCGGTTCCCGGATCGCACGGGAGATTGTGGTTTCCGGAATTGTCGACACGGCAACCTGGTCGACCACCTCGGTAGCTATTCAAGGCAACGGCAATCCGGTGCTGGCATTTAGAGATGCCATCGCCGGCGAGTTGACCGTGTACACCTGCAGCGACGCTGAGTGTTCCGCCGGTGTCGAAGAGGACGTCGCCGGCCGGCCGGGCTTTTCAGCCACAGTCCTGGCTGGCGAAGGTCAGCCGACGATGGTTGTCTGGTACGGATCCACGGGGGACTCGAGACTCTGGTTCACGCGGTGCTTGGACCCGACCTGTGCGAGCGCTCCATCGAGAGTGCTTGACGACCAGTCTAATCCGGGACGGGTTATCCGGGCGGTGCTGCGCGCAGATGGCACACCTTTTATTGCGTCTTATCGTGCCTCGGGCTTTTCTGGCCCCCTGATTTACAGTTGCAGCGGACCCACGTGCCCCACGCCATTGCCAACATACTAAGTACGCGACGACAGGAACCAAGCCTAGACAAAGTAACCCAGCAGGACTACTGACCTCCCATGCCGGGCTAGCGAAGGATCGTGGCTAGCTCCGAGCTGCCATCACGAAATTGTGCGTGTCGTAGAGCTCAAAGAAACTGATGACCCGGCCATCCTTAAACTTCCAGATATCCGCCTTGGGTGTGTCCAGAACAACGCCGGTGCGTCGGTGAGTGAACTTGCAGTGAGCGAGCACGACGATGGTGTCGCCCTGGGTTACATACTCATCCACTCGATAAGACTCGAGCTCCCAGTCCGCAATCAGGCCTTCCAGGTATGACCGAACGCCATCCACGCCGGTCTGGGCGCGGGTAAATTCCACCGCCTCCGCGCCGTCAGCGAGCGACCGCCAGGACACGTTTTCATGAACCAGTTTGAGGAAGTAGTCCACCGCCGCGGGATCTTTCGCGCTCCAAAGTTTGTAGCCGTCCTCCAGCGCTCTTAGGTTCGAATTTTCGTGGGTCTCGTCGGTCATGGCTTTTCTCTGAGGTATTTCAGTATCGTTATTTTATCTCGATCACATCGGCTAGAGGTTAACGGCCTGCTCAAATCCTAGGGCCGCTAGCAGTAGCGAGCACCAGACTCTAAACTGGCCACGACGCTTGATCCTGATCACAAAGCTCGCTTTGTACTTTTTGAGGACACCGGCTTTCCCGTGAACCAAAACTCCCTAGAACCCCTCGACGTTTACTGGTCGTTCAGGAGCCCTTACTCCTACCTCGCAACGCCTGACCTGACGAAACTCGCCGAAGACTACCGGGTGGAGCTGAACCTTCGCGTCGTATTGCCCATGGCGGTTCGTTCCAAAGCGAAACTGTTTGACGCTTCCAACCGGAAGCCCGCGATGTATCTACTTATGGATAGCATGCGTCGGGCTGAGTTTCTGGGGATGCCTTTGGTTTTTCCCCCAACCCCAGATCCGGTCGCGCAGAACCTCGAAACATTCGAGGTAGCCGAGGAACAGCCGCTCATCATGCGTTTGGCGATGCTGGGTGTGGAGGCCCAGAGACAAGGCAAGGGCCTGGCGTTTGCCAAGGAAATCTCTTACCTGATTTTCAGTGGAACAAAAGACTGGGATCAGGGCGACCTTATGCAGCAAGCAACCTCGGCGGCAGGCCTTGACCTGGCTGCCATGGAGCGCGCGATTGTGCATGGAGACCACCTTGATGAAGTCGAGCGCAACCACGCTGGGCTGGATTCGGCCGGACATTGGGGCGTCCCGACGATGGTGGTTCGGGGTGAACCGTTTTTTGGGCAGGATCGAGTGGAAACGCTCCGCTGGCGGCTTGATCAATTTGGGCTCCGGAGCGGTTGATAGCTGGCGCCCGGTGACGAACCGGCGGTTCTGAGGCGCCATCATCTAGGCTTTCGTCCGCGGTCTGGCACCATCCTTCATGTAGAATCGCGCCATGCTCGCGTTCGCAAAGCGCAACTTCCGCTGGCTGGCGGGCGGCTTCCTCCTCACAGCATTCTCTAGCTTCGGACAAACCTATTTTGTTTCGGCGTCGGTCGCGGAGTGGCAGGAAGCCTTTGCCTTAAGCCAGGGTCAGTTCGGTCGCCTGTATATGCTGGCGACCCTCGCCAGCGCCTGCTGTCTACCGTTTGTGGGCCGCCTCGTCGACGTGATGCCGACACACCGGCTGGTTGCTCTGGTGGTGACTTCCCTTGCCGGGGCAGCGGTGCTGGCAGGCTTCGCGAGCTCCGTGGCGATGCTGACGGTAGGTATTTTCCTACTTCGCCTGCTCGGTCAGGGCATGATGACCCATATCGCGCTGACCGCCACCGGACGTTGGTTTTCAGCCAGCCGAGGACGCGCCGTCTCGCTGGTGGTGCTTGGCCACCAGGCGGGCGAAGCCACCCTACCGTTGTCTTTTGCAGGATTGTCTCTGGCTTTCGGTTACCGCGCAGGTTGGCTGGCCGCGGCGGGCATGCTCTTGCTGATAGCTCTGCCTCTAGCTTCCTGGGCCTATTGGAAGCCTCGCACGCCACTCGCCGAGCACGCTGACGACCCGCAACCACGATTCGTAGGCCGCAACTGGACGCGAGCCGAGGTTTTGGGTGACCCGATATTCTGGGTGCTGTTAATCGGCGTGCTGGCCCCGCCGTTTATCGGCACCACAATCTTTTATCACCAGGACTATCTCGCCACGCTGAACGGCTGGGCGCCCCAGCTCTTTCCGAGCGCACTGATACCCATGGCAATCACGACGGTTTGTGTGGCGCTCTTGACCGGGGGAATAATCGATCGCGTTGGTGCGGTGCGTGTTCTTCCACTCTACCTGCTGCCCCTCGCCTGCGCCTGCTTTGCCATGGCGCTCAGCGGCCCAGCCTGGTCGCTGTTTGTGGCGATGTTCCTGCTTGGCATCAGTTACGGCGTTTCATCAACGCTCCTTGGGGCGCTATGGCCCGAGATCTATGGCGTGCTGAATCTCGGCGCCATCCGGTCAGTCATTGTGTCTGCCATGGTGCTAGCAACGGCCGCTGGACCAGGCATCACGGGCACGCTGATCGATTGGGGCGTCGATCTGCCCCGGCAGATGAACTGGTTAGGCGGGTACTGCCTCGTGGCTGTCGGCGCGATGAGCCTGGCTTCCCGCTATTTGAAGAAACGGGAAGGAAATGGGGCTAGTCAGCGCCCTGGGCCAGTAGCGAACCGTTCTTAAAGCGCTTTTCTCGCCACCCTACTGCGCTCATGGTGCGCTATGGGCCAGCGTCTTCTTGCACTTTGTCGGCGTTCAGCTCGAACCTGGCGTGCCCGCTCTTGCCATCGCGTGCCGGGGTGATCTGACCTCCACAGCCTGGTCGAGGGTACAAGCAGCCCAAGGCCCGTTTTGCACTTAGTCACAATCAAGACGAAATCAATTTTGGGTTTGCCGGGTCGACTGTCCGGGAAAGGAAGCCAGGTCTTGCAGAGACGTGACAACCATCACGCACATCGGGAAGTACGAAGTCCGCCGAGAAATTGGCCGCGGCGGTATGGGCGTGGTGTACGAGGGTTTTGATCCGGACGTGCGGCGCCAGGTCGCGATCAAAACGCTACACCCACATCTCATCGACGAGGACAACGTCAGCGAGCTTGAGCGCTTTCGGCGCGAGGCCCAGGCCGCTGCGGCGTGTATCCATCCAAATATTGTGCACATCCTGGAGTTTGGTCAGTCGCACGGCACGCCATACATCGCGATGGACTTCGTCGAGGGTGATTCGCTGGAAATCGCAATGCGGGAGCGATCGGACTTTGGGCTCAGGCAGGTGCTCAAGGTGTTTTCCCAGATGCTGTCAGCACTGCGCGCTGCCCATCGACTTGGCATCGTGCACCGGGACATTAAACCCGGCAACGTGCTGGTGGATCAGCAGTGGTTTACCCGGCTTACTGACTTTGGCATCGCCCGCGTGGAGAACAGCTCGCTGACCAAAGCCGGCGTAATCGTCGGGACACCACTCTACATGCCGCCGGAGCAGTCGATGGCGCTGCAGCTAGACCACCGCGCCGACCTTTTCTCCGCCACCGTAGTGCTGCACGAAATGCTGGCGTACGCCCGCATACCCCAATCGATACCCTGCAAACCGCTGGAGCCGATTCCCGGACTACCGCCATCACTGCGCCTAGACCCCTCGGCGCCGATTCCCAACGCCTTACACCCGGTGCTCCGGCGTGGGCTCAGCCCAGACCGCAACCTGCGTCATCGGGATGCAGAACAACTTGCCCGAGAAATCAAACAGGCGCTGGTCGAGATCCGAAAAGACCATCGGCCGGACACTTTGCCCACTTCCCAGCAGCAGGCGGTCACGGTTGTTCAGGCGCCCCATGTCGTGGCAACGGACGAAAACGTGTCGATCATCTCCAGTGCCATGTCCGATACCGGGAATACAACGCTGAACAGCGGGTTGGCCAGCGCCCTCGACGAGACCTTCCTCAGCGAGCTCAAAGAGAGTTTGGCGCGCTACGTGCGGGGCAACGTGACAGAGCTTGTCGATCGCCACGCCGAAAACGCCATCAGCGTCGCTGAACTGGTCCATCTGCTGGCAGAGGAAATCCCCAAATCCCGGCTCCGCAGAAAATTTCTTGATCAATGGTCCTCGTGAAGACCGACTGTGAAACTTGCCCATGAACATCGCTAAGAAGTCATATCAACTGCGAGTTAGAGCACTCTTCGGACTGATACTTTTTGTCCTGCTGGCGGTGCTCGCCTCGCTGTATCAGATCAACGTGCTGCAAAACGCCGAGGAAAACTTCGAACGGCTGGGTCAGCTTACGTTGCTGGAGGACCAGACCGCCGCGCTGGCGGCTAGCAGCAAAAACTATCTGGCGAATGCACCGCGGGATTTCGAAAGCTACGCTCGGGACTTGAAGGTATTCCTGCATGACATCCGTGGCGACTTCGAGGCGCTTGAGGTTGAGCTCTCCAACGTCGAGAGCGGCTTTGCCAACAATCAAAAGCTGGCGCTGCCGGCATTTGTTCAGTCTTTGCTTAACCTCTCGCCAGATCTTGCGGCGGTGCAGACGTCGCTGGAAGCTACCCGCAGCGCCTGGAGCAACTTTCGGGCCGGCTTTGAAGAGAAGATGGGCGACGATCCGGACGAACCGCGGCTGGAGTGGGGCGCTGAGTTCGTGGTGGAAAACCGCGCCGGCTTCGAAGAGCAGGTGATGACGATGGTTAAGACCTATCGCTCCTTCCTGGGCACCCAGTCGACGCTAAGCCAGCAGGTGGTTTTTGGCCTTGCCGGCACGCTCGCGGTATTTGGTCTGCTGGGCCTGGTTAGGTTTTATCTGCGCGTAGTGCGCCGCATTGGCCAGACCACTGACGCGTGCATTCGCGTCGCTAACGGCGACTTCGGCTACAGCCTCCGGGTGTCCGGCAACGATGAAATCACGCTGCTCTCCCGCGCCTTCAATCTGGTCTCAAGCCGGTCTCAGCTCGTGGTGAAGTTGCTGAGCGAGATTCAGCAAACGCAGCGCGTCGAAGATTGCCTGGCCACGGTGATCGGCGCCTCTGGCACCTACCTGCCGGTTGCCTGGACTGGCCTGCTACTGCCGCAACAGGACGGCACCGGCTATCACGTGAGCAACGCCCTCCCGCCGCAGACGCTGCAGCAGTGGCACGACCGCAGCTGCGACGCCGCGTCACAGCTGGGTACGCGGCTTGGGCAGGCACTGCTGAGCGGCGACCCGGTGCTGATTGACGACCTACCGGCACTGGCCATGGCCAACACGCAAGATGCTTTTCTGCGAGACCTCGTCAGGGCCACCCAGATCAAATCACTGGTGGCACTGCCGATGACTTCTCCGAAAGGCTGGCAGGGGGTGCTGCTGTTCGGCTCCCGCTCCGCCGTATATCGAGAAGATCAGACCGCGCTGCTCAGAAAGCTCGGTCCAGCGCTGGCGATGCACTTCGAGCGTCTAGCCGCGTGACTTGCACAGTCAGGCCGACTGATTGAGCCCGCTCACGCGCACCTCCGTCGTCTCTGAAACCATCGCGTTTAGCGGTTCAGGCCGGTGGATACCGAAGCCCTGCGCGTAGTCGCTGCCCAGCGATTGCACGATACCTAGGATGTCATCGTCCTCGACAAACTCCGTGGTGACCGTCATGTCGAGCGTGTGCGCGATGTCGATGATCGATTTAACGAAAATGCGGTCGGTTGGGTTTTTGCCGATATCACGAATGAACTGACCATCGACCTTGAGGCAGTCGACGCTTAGCTGTCTCAGGTGGCTGAAGGACGACAGCCCACTGCCAAAGTCATCCAGTGCGAATCGACAACCCATCGCCCGCAGCGCGGCGATGAGCTGCTTGGCCTCGCCGATCTTACGGATTACGGCGGTTTCGGTGATCTCAAAGTTCAGACTTCCGCGCGGCAAGTCGGCCGCCTCGACCATGCGGATCAGTTCGCGCGACACCGTCGGATCGCCGACGCTGGCGCCAGAGAGGTTGACCCAAAACTCGCGATTTTCGACTTCGCTGGCGAGTTGCCCGGCCATCGATTCGATGACTCGGCCGACCACCCATTGGTCGAGCCGCCCATGCAACCCATAACGTTCGGCGGCCGGCAAGAATGCGCCCGGCGGAATCAGCCGACGCGTGACTGGGTCACGCATGCGCAGCAGAATCTCGATACGCTCGATTGACCGGTGGTCGTCCGCCAGGGGCAAGATACGCTGGCCATACAGCTCGAAATTTTCGTTATCGATCGCATGGTTAAGTCGCTGCACCCAGCGCATCTCGCCGCGATGCGCGTGCACTTCATCCTCAGCCCCGGTGACCATGTGCACGCGATTGCGGCCGGCGTCTTTGGCGGCGTAGCAGGCGGCGTCAGCCAGCTGCTGAAGTTCATTGAGATCCCGCGATCCGGCGCCGATCGGCACGACGCCGATACTTGCACCGACCCGGAATACGTCGTTCTCCCAGAAAAACTTCAGATCCTGGATGTGTTGCCGGACGGTCTCGGCCCGCCTCAGGGCAGTTTCTTCGGAGCAACCGACGATGATCATGGCGAATTCGTCGCCGCCAAGCCGTGCGACCGTATCGGCCTTGCGCACACAGGCACGCAACGCATCAGCAACCATGCACAGCAGCTCATCACCGGCGGCGTGCCCGCAGGTATCGTTGACGACCTTGAACTGATCAAGATCAAGGAACATCAAATACGCGCTCGGTTTCTCCTCCTCGCCGACCGCGGTCAGGCGTTCGGCAAAGGCGCGCCGATTGAAGAGTCCCGTCAGTTCATCGAAGCGCGCCTGGTACGCAAGCTGGTCGGTCATCGCCCGGTTCTCGGTAACGTCATGCGCAAGCAGCACGATGTACCGCAACTCGCCGTCCTGATTACGAACGGCCGACGGGTGAAAGTCGATACGGCGGATCGCACCGTCATGGGCCAGGCATCCCGCTTCCATGCTCGCAACTTCCGCCCTGTCGGCGGCGTAGTCAGCGAGAAAGTCGGAAAATTCGGCGCGATCCTCGTCGCTGACAACGGTTAGCAGCGGCTTGCGCTGTTCGCGGTCAGACTCGGGCCAGAACAACGCCTTCATCCGCGGGTTGGCGTCATAGACCAGCCCGTCGGTGTCGACCAGCGCCATACCGATAGGTGAGTTCTGGTAGGCCTGGTGAAAGCGCGCCTCAACCTCGGCGCGCAGCGCGTCGGATTTTTTTCGCTCTAAGATTTCACTGCTGAGCTGCTCATTGGTCAGCTCGAGCTCGCGGCGGCCCGCCTCGATGGATTCTGTCCGTTCCGCGACTTCCTGACGGAGCCGAAGGTTGGCGTTGGCGATCGAGCGAAGCCGCAGCTGCACGGCTGACCATACCAGCGCCAGCGTGGCGAGGACGGCGGCCGCGATGAACCAAGGCATGCGCCACACCGGCGTCGGTACCGTGAACGGCCAGCTGGCTGGCGAGCTCCATTCGCCACCGGGCAAGCGCGCCCGAACACCGAAGGTAAAGTCGCCAGGCGGCAGATTGGAGTACGAGATCGACGTGGTTCTTGCGGCATCGCTCCATGCCGCGTCGTGCCCCGCAAGCTGGTAGCTGTACTCAATGCCATCGGGCTTGCGTGTCGATACCGCGGTGAAGTCGATCACAACCTCATCGAAGCTGAGGCTGTCCAGCACCGCGATGCTGTTGATCGCGACGCCATCGACCCGGCGGGCGGTAATCTGCACTGCGGGTGCCGTGACGCCGTCGAACGGCACGGTAAGATCCATCACCGTGAGGCCGCTGCTCGTCCCGATCCAGAGATCGTCGCCGCCGTCGTAGTACATCGCGTGCACTTTGGATTCCAGCGCCACGAAGCCGTCCAGCGCGCCGTAGCGCTCCAGCGTGTCCGTGGCGAGCGCATAGCGGTACGCGCCCCGGCTCGTCGCCAGGACGAGATTGTCATCCGGCAGCGGCTGAATCGAGTACATCGTTACATTGGACAGGGTCGACTCGGTAAACACGCTGCTGAGCTCACCATCGCGTAGCCGGAACACGCTGCCCTTGATGCCGGCGAACCAGACATCGGTTGCTGCGCCGCTGCCAGAGGCGACAACATGCGTGTAGTACTCCTGCTGCAATCGCTCGTCGGACGCCATCCGCTCCGGCGCGGCGTCCGGATCGTCCGTGTCGATGCGAAAAACGCCTGCGAAATTGGCGCTGAACCAGAGGTGGCTGTCGTCGGCCATATCCAGCGAATACACGCTGGCGCTCTTGCCGATTGTGTACGTTCGCGTCTCTTCGGTTTCCGGGTCATACCTCGTCAGCGTACCCAGGAATGAACCAATCCAGAGCCGTTCGCGGTGATCCAGCGTCAAACCGACGGTCAGGGATGTGTCTTCGGCCAACGTCTTTTGCAACGCCCTTGTGACCGGGTCGATGCCGTGGACGGCACCCTGAACCTGGCCAAACCACAACGTACTGCCGTTGCGCGTTATTCTTATGTCGCGCACCTCGCGACGATCGATACCCAGCTCGTCAGAGACGTTGATCAATTCGCCGCCGCCGTCCAGATACAAAAGGCCTAAGTTGGTGCCAAACCAGAAACCGTCGCCGACTCCGGGACGGACAGCAAACACCTCCGGACTTCTGCCTTCAAATTCCAGCGAGTAGTGGTCAAAACGCGGACCGAGGTAACGGGCCAGCCCGCTTCGGGTCGGCACCCAGAACAAGCCTTCCTGATCTCGCAGCGGTTGTGCCGTGCCGGCGATGGCGAGGCCCAGCTCAGATGGGTCCTTGTCGCCAAACCGGAACATACCCAGTTCCTCAAGAAAGACCCATTTCAACGTTCCTTGATCGAGGACCAGCCCAGAGATGCGATCCTCGTAGTTGACGTCGAGCCAGTCGATGCGATCGCCCTGCAGCCAGCCGATGCGGCCGTCGGCGTCGCCGACCGCGACCCGACCCTGCCGGTCTGTGGCAACCGCGGTCAGGTTGTTACCGACTTCCTCGAACACCGTCCCACCCGTCACCTTCAGCCGTTGCAGGCCGGCCGGGCTGATCAAATACAGCGTGTCGTCGCCGGCAAGATCCATCGTGTAGATTTCGTCTGGGGCGCTCTCAAGATGCTGAAAACCGCTATCCATGTCGTTGAGGGACAAGGTCCGGATTCCGCCTGGCTGCGAGCCGATGTACAGCGTATCCCCCACGTCAATAATCGCCCGGACTACGCCACGTGAGGCTTCGTCGGGTTCAAACGTGCGCACCACCTTGCCGTTCTCAATCAGCGTCAGGCCGCCGCCGGCGTCACCGGCCCAGAGACGATTTTGGGCGTCGACACGCAGCGCCTGAATCAGGTTTTGGCGTAGGCCCTCACGGGTCGTAAGGCTCTCAAAAGTGCGACCGTCGAAGCGATTGAGGCCGCCAAACGTCGCGATCCACAGGAATCCGTCGTTGTCCTGAACGACCGCATGAACCGTCTTCTGGTTCAGCCCCTCGGCGACCGAGTAAATCCGAAACGGCGAATCGGCCAGGAGCGGCAAGGTGGTGCCGGCAGCCGGAGGGGTTACCACGGCGGCAGCCAAGACAGCTAGAAGAAGGGCGTGGAGTTTCACGGCGGATCGTCATCGCATTGCTACGCTGTGTCTCCTAACGGCCGGGAGCGGTAAACCTTTAGCGCGCGGGGCGCTCTATTGGGCCGCGCGCTCGCTCAGGTGTTTAAAACTAACATCCTCGCGTTCTCGGTAGACCCCAGCAGCATCGCCTCAGAGAGCGGCCAGAGAGTAAGGCAGCCCACTGGACTTGATATGTGGTCGAGACCCCAAAGGTCTCCTGACCCCAAGGCCCCCTATTGATAGAGCTGAGCGCTTTGTCAGATCGTCTAAAGTTTGAAATCCAGCGTCTGCTTGGCCCGCATTGATACCGGTTGCCCTGCGCTAATTTGAGGTTTGAACTTCCATTTTTGGATAGCCCGGATAGCCTCATGGGCAAACGCGATTGGAAGGTTGGATTTGATCACCTCGGGATCGACCACGTCGCCTGTCTTGGTCACGGTGAACTCCACTGTCACACTGCCCTCAACGCCGGCGATCGCTTCATCTCTTGGATACAGGGGCTGAACCCTAACAATCGGTTCAGCGTTGACCAAAAGACCCGCCCCAAGTGTTTTCGAAGCTGCTGAGCCGGTGGCCTGAATTTCCAGCAGACGATCCCGCTGTGCCAGAGCCTCAAAGTGAGGTTTGTTGGGTAGGGCATCGAGTTGCAGGACTTGTTCGTAGGCTGCCAGGGCGCCGTCAACGTTGCCCGTAGCCATGTAGGCCTGCGCAAGCCCAAACAATGCTTGGGATTTCTCATAGGGGTTGCGGAATCGCTTGGAGAGTTTGGCGAACTGCTCCTGCGCTTTCTGGTATCGCGAGTCGGCTAACAAATCCCACGCTTTCTGAGTTGCCTTGAAATTTCGCTCGCTTCTCCACGTTGCTCTGGGAGATTCTCGGGTTATCCCGGACTCTGCATCCTGGGCCAGCGCCAATTGGCTGGCCAATCCCAGGGCAAAGACGATGAGGAGCTTGGTGGCTGAGTGAATCATTTCGGCTTCCTTCAATTGAACCGTGACGTCGGCATCGATGAATGAGTTGAGTGTCTAGCTAGGGTTCAAACCCGTTTTCAGTCGCGCGGTTTGGCCCAGGCTTACCTCGTCCAACTTAACCTCTAACGTTTCATCACTAGCATCGGGGTTTCCGCCGAAAATATGGTGTCAAAGTCAGGTGACAGCGCGACCTCAAGGGGCCGCTCGGCGCTGTCGCGCAGGCGCCAGACGCGTGTCGGGCATGTCCCGGCTACAGGCGGTGGACAATCAGCCCGGATTCGGCAGTTGTCGACGCTGCTGGTAGCCAAACAACAAGGCAGCGATCACGGCGGCGAAGCACAACGCAGCAATGAGCTCAGGCAGGAACGATGGAAATCCGTCGGTTGCGACGAATGAAATCTCAGAGCCCTGCTCTTGTACACGGCGCACAATCTCCTGTTGCAGGCTGACCGCACGGTAGCAGGTGCCACGCAATCCCATAGTCACGCTTAACGCAAAGAGGGCAAAAAGGCTGGCCATACTGACGTATTGGTATTTGGTCAATCGGCGGGCGGCAACAAACATGGCAACGACGTAAGCGAAGACCAGCGAAATCAGAAGGGAGGTTTCGCCGGTAAAGGTTTGGGAGTACTCCGAGTAAAGTTCAAGTAATTCGGCGTCCGACAAAACAGCTTCCCCCCACGCAATGAGATTTTTGGTTGCGAATTCCGTAGTAGTTTACTTGTTTCGAAGACAACGCTGAGAGCTAAGCAAACCGCCCCTGGCTATTCCCACGGGAGATTCACGCTAGTAGCGGCCAATCACTCGTCGGAATCATCGCAGTCGGGATCGATGTCGACCTTCTTCGCATCGGAAAATATGGGGTCAGAGCAAAGGGACAGAGTAAACTGAGTGGTTTACATTCTGAGTCTGTCCACCTGTCGTCGGAATGCTTCGCTACCCGGAACCAACCCGGTGTTGGCACAAAGGCGGAGCTTGGCCAACACCTCAGCGTCCAGGGTATCGCTGGCCAACGCTCGCCAAGCCCTCGCGCGTTGCTTTTCATCTAATCCAAGTTTCAAGTAGAGGTCGTGGGAAGACCACATCCGCGGTAGCGCGCCAAAAGCATGAGCGCGGAAGCTTGACCACAGGTAATCACCAGGGTCGGCAACCATCCCTGCTCGCACTGGATTCAGTTCAATATAGCGAAGACAGCTCAGAAGATACTGATCGTCCTGTACAACGCAAGATTTGAATCGTCCTTCGAACAGCGTACCACTGCGTTGGTAGGTGTAATTGAAGTGGCGCACATACAGGCGCCCAAGAAACTGCATCAATCTCGAGAGGCTGTCTTCTTCGTCAGGGGTCGCCAGCAGGTGCACATGGTTAGCCATAAAAACCCAGCCATGAACCGAAACACCAAATCGTTCGGCGCCATCGGCCAGCCAATTGGAATAAGCCGCTAGATCAGAATCACAGGTGAACAAAATCTGTCGATTATTGCCTCGCTGTATCAAATGAACCGGCAGACCCGCCGGACAGAATCGGGGTCGTCTTGGCATGAGCAATGTCTACGTCGGCCTGAAGGTCACTCAGTCTGAATAACCGACGACCAAAGCCCAGTGAGAACGCGCCGCAATTCGCTGTCGGTTTACTCTGTCCCTTGACCCTGACCCCAGAAATTTAATTCCAAGAATTCTTGTGACCCCCTAGCTGCGGCCTCGAGAAGAGAATAGAGCGCCGGTCGGTCGTCTCGACTTGCTGCGATGAGCAAGGCAGAAATGGTGAGTTGCACTGCAAGAATCCAACGGAATCTCTGAATCAAACTCACGAGTCGCTGTGTCAAGTCGGTCGCTTTCGAGTTTTCACGCCAGCGACGCTGGCGCGCTACGCCTTCACGGCCGGTCTTGCTAGACATTCTGAGTTAGCCGGTTGGGGGAAGAGTTACTAACCAAGATATTGCTGCTGCGATCGGTATCAGCGAAGTCTCTGTATGACGTCCTTCGCGAAAGACTTGACGGGCTTCCTGCTCAGTAAAAATAATGTGGCAATCATACCCAGGACCATTTCCCATATCACACCTACCTTCCGGCTTTGTACCGCAGGCCAGTCAAGGTACGCCGAATTCAATCTGGGCGAAAAGCAACGCGAATACCTATCTAACAGCGTCATCTTTCAGCGGCGAAAGAAGCCGTTCGAGTTACAAACCAAATTGCGATTCATGCCCGAACCATGGTCACTTATGGCCCTTAGCGGACCGAATCTCGGCGATGAACGGCGCATTAGCTACGAGGCCAGTCCAAATACAGCATCTATTGGCTATCACTAAAAGGTGTTTCTGCTACTACCGTATCGATCCAGCGCCAACCCGCGTAAAAACCCTGCAGAGGGTTGGTATAAGTTTGCTGTTGGCAGGGTCCGAGACAATTGTACCGCCTATTTGCAGGTTAAGACGTTGTAAAACAATGAAGTGGCTAATCGGGCCATTGAACGGGTGCACAAAAGCAACTGATTTCCAACCACCTTGGAAAGAGCGATTCATTTCCTCAGGAGGGCCGGGCCTGCCGTTTTGCCATGCATGAAAATGACCGAAAAAAAATATCAAGCGATTACGCACCTTGAGCCTCTTTTGGGGGCGGTGCGTCGGCGCCGCTGGAGTGTCCGCGGATAGCGCGGCAGGGTTCCCCTCGGTCTGTGTCTTACCCCCCGAGCCGACGATCGACCCGCGCGGTCAGAGTCAGCCTCCGCGGTCTCCTGCGTCGTGGGCACGTGCACCCATGCCTTCGCGCGGATCCGACCGGGAAACCCTAATGGGCCAGCTGGTCGTTGCGGGAACTGTCGCTCAATCGACCGTAATCTGTTAAGTCACGATGACTAACTTACACACAACTTACTTGACTAACCTCTGAGTTTGCAGCGTAGTGGTCGGGAGTTTAGCCCCTCAATTGTTTGTATCGCAGTATCGAGTACCGATGGTTGGTTCGCGACGTGGTCAAGAGCTCCACTTCTTCGCACGAACTTGCGCTTCACGAAAGAAAACGGTGTGGTAGAGATCCGGTTAGTATGGTTATTAATATTTTTTTAATTTACTTCATTTATTATAGGGAGAATTGCCGGGAGAACATCTATGAAGATTTTAAAAGTTTTTGTCCTAATTCTTTTTGCATTAGCATTTCTACCACTATCAGCCAGCGAGCCGAAAAATTGGGAATTTGAACTAAACACGGCCCAAGTGAAGCTAGTAAGCGACGGCGCTGACCGCAAAACCCCGGGGAAAATCAAGAAACCGAAGAGCATCATCGGCAACAAATTTGAATTGAGCTTTGTCGGGCAATTACCTGATATCGAGGGCTTTCAGAAGGCGCTACCAGTGTTGTTTAAGTTTAACGCCTCGATTCTTGTCGATGATGTGGTGCAAATTACCGACACCGGATTTCATGCGGCAGTCCTGGACTGGCAATCGGGTCAAATTGAAATGTCAGATCTTGAAGGGTCCTGGACTATTGATATCGCGCAGGAACACATGAACGTGTTACACCCTACAGCGCGCTTCTCTGCCGACTCTTCCGACCTACACTTTCAGATCCCGGCAGTGCTAAGCCATGCAGAGACCGGCAAATTTGCACATGCGTTGCTAGTATTCGGAACTTCTGTCGATGGCGATGGGGTTGGCTTAGTTGCACACGACTTTTTTTCGATTAGCCCGGCTTCGAACAAAAACGGAGCGATTCAATCAGACATCTTATTATCTGAACTCTTTACTTCGCAGCCTACTGGTTCACCTTCACCGCGATTGGAGACCTTTTCACCAGCCGTAGTCTCTCTGACAAGCCCCTCAAATTCTCTTGGCTCTGTCGGTAGCAAGCAGCTCATCGAGAAACACCTATGTTCAGAAAGCTACGGTCTCCCTTCTTGCGGTGAAACGGAGGAAGGTGTGGGCGCTTTTCCCCTGTTCTTTTCAGGTTATTCGGACGACGGGCTTAAGAAACCGTCTCCTTGGACTTTAGACCTTGTTGCGAGTCCAGGACCCTCATCTACATCAACTGACAAAACCATAGTCAATTATGTCGCGTCAGTGCGCGGACTGCTCAGTGTTGGTGAGGGGATTTTCTCGCCTCAGATAGCCAACGTGGGTAAGAGTAGGTCACGGATCAGGTACATACCTAGCGAAAAGCTTTTGCTGGTCAATCTGTTCGTCTCTGTACCAGCAGGGCCGTCTTCCAATGCCATGTTTGAGATCGCAACGGAATGCCGAGAAGACAACGAAATCTACAAATGTGGCGGGGTCTGGGTAAAGGACTCTGTTGGGTATGACGGTCGGCCACGCGGAGATGTAAGTGTGTTAGCACTGTCTGAGTCGATGGCGAATCAAGAGACGAGCAGTAAGCTGCTGCAAGAAACCAAAGCGTTGATCGTCGACTCTGGTTGCGACGATTTTTGTCCGAACTGTCAGGAATTTGCACACGGTAATTGCAAGAATCCCCCAACACAAAGTACCCTTTGCCCCATTGCTCAGGGCTCGGGTTGCCAGACTGCAGTGCTTGATCCAAACAAGCCCTATTGCTGCGCCGGTTCATTCCGCTCTGGTTGTTCGAGTTGCGAAGATGATTCGGTCTTTATTTGTTTCGGCTTTAGCAGTGCTACCGATACGATCTCAATCTCGGCAGACACCAGGTCGACATCGAAAAGCAAATTTTCACGGTCCACCGAATTGGAAGAATGTGAGCAATTGGTGCTCAAATCGCCACGGCAATATGAAAGTGGGCTGACAGCGGTCGCTAGCGACTGGACTCTTTTCGGCACACGAAATGGTCAAGCGGCGGTCGAAGGAACCAGCAGAACCGCTCATGCCATCAACCGTTCAAAGTGTCTTGGTCTAACTGGCGATGAGAAAGTTCTTGTTGTTGACCACATCCCGCACATTATGAATGGCCGAGAAATCCCACTGCCGGAAGTCTCACTCGCTAGTTCAGAGCGCTGGGTGAACGCTGGGACCACGGTTGCTCGAATTGAATTTGACGATCAGGGAAAATTTCACCGCTCAGAGTTGATTTACCGCGAGGGTAACCGAGATTTGTCTAGCCAAGAGCTACTTAAGCTAGTGAAGCAGAATCTTGTGCTTGACTACAAGACGGCCCGAAGACATGCATTGTCGATCTACGCGGTGGTATCCAAAGATAGAGCGGAATTCCTAGCAACTACGCCAAAGTGTTGTCCTGGCTGCCCTCCTGCACCCGCGGTTTGCGAGTAGCAGTATGAGGCACTCATCTGAGGCGATCGGATGACTACGAGGAAATCGGGCAATAGCTTAACTAGTGTGATGCTATGACCGATTTGTTCCTCGACTTCTAGTGGATCGAGTTCGCCAGGAAACGTTGATCTTAATTCGTCAAGCTAAACTTGCGGCACGGCCTCCTGGGTAAACCAGGCCCGGAGGCCGGCGCAAAAAAAGTAACACTGCGGTTTTCACTAACAGAAAGAGGCGATCCTAATCGCTACTAAGCAACACACAAAAGGGAGCCAACAACAGGCAGTAAAGGCAGCAACGAGAACAACCTAAGCTTGACTAACTAGGGACAATTTTCGCATACCCTCCGTCTTTCGGATTAACGCACTCGTACGGTCGGCCGCCAAGCCTTTTGCGGGTTTTGTAAGGGAGACCATTCCTGCCCTGCCAAGCGCAGTTCTTTCTCGGGTGAATGCAATACCACTCCGTCTGCAAGCTTCGATCACTTGGGCCCTGATAGCACATGTTGGATTGACACAAGGAACGTGCTTTATCGACTTCCTGCCCTGTGGCGCGGGAATCCATAAAAGCGCATTGTTGGCCATTGGCAAGGGTTCCTTGACCGTACCCCAGGATTTGAGCCGTGCTTTATGTGGGAAATTGAGCATATCAGGCTGCCTGCTGGGCGAACATCGCCGGCGGGATTTTTCCTAGAGACCGATGTGGCCTGACGTGGTTGTAGTGGTGGTTCCAGATCTGAACAGTCGATCTGGCATCCTCAATGCTGGCGAACCAGTGTTGGTCTAAACAGTATTCTCTGAAGGTGCCGTTGAAGCTCTCGACGAAAGCATTCTGGGTTGGCTTTCCAGGTTGGATGAACTGGATTTTTAAACCAGTCGCTTTGGACCAGAAGTACATCGCCTTGCAGGTCAGTTCCGGTCCGTTGTCGCAAACGATGGTTGTAGGCAGTTGCCGGACCTGGCCCAGCCGATCAAACTCTCTCGTTAGTCGTACTCCGGAGATGGAGAAATCGACGACCTGGAGTACGCATTCGCGAGAGAAATCATCCAACACGTTGAACACCCGAAACCGTCGCCCATTGGCCAGCTGATCGGACACAAAATCGATCGACCAGCGCTGATTAACAGCAGTCGGCAATGGCATCGGTACGCGCGGTCTGGTGAGCTTCTTACGGCGCTTTGTGCGTACCTGGAGCCCTTCCTCCCAATAGATCCGATACGTCCACTTGCGGTTCATCACGGTGCCTTCTAGCCGCAGCATGTCGTGCAGCGTGGGATAGCCATAGCGTGGATGACGTTCCGCCAGCGTCTTCAGGCGGTGCCTCAGCACCGAGTCGTTCGGCCCCTTGGGTTGATACCAGATCCCAGAACGACTGAAGCCCACCAGCCGGCAGGCCCGACGTTCGGAAAAGCGACGACTCTTGAGGTGCTCCACGGCCCGACGTCGCTGCGAGGCCGTTACCACTTTCCCTCAACCAGTCCCTTCAGCGCCGATTTGTCGAGTTCTGCTTCAGCCAGCAAACGCTTCAAACGGGCATTCTCCTGCTCGAGCTCACGTAGCTGCTTGGCCTCCGAAACCTCCATGCCACCGAATTTGGACTTCCAACGATAAATCGTGTTCTCAGCAATACCGTAGCGGCGGGAAAGGTCCACGATCGTGGCTCCGGCCTGGTGCTCCTTGAGGATCGAAATGATCTTCTCTTCGCTGTACCGCTTGCGCTTCATCTGGGGACCTCCTCTGGGTCAAAATACAAGGAAATCCCACATACTGCATGGCTCGAATAACGGGGGTACGGTCAACTCGAGCGACTTATCCGAGACTTTGGGAGACTGCACAGGTTCAAAAAGAATTTCGGGAATTTCCGTTTTGACGGGGCCGATTTTTGTGGATTTGAAACGAACTTCAATAGTCCAACTAGGACCAAACGTACGAACCGCCCAATACATTAATTTTGCTTTTGATGGTGATACCCCACTAGCACGCATTCCATAGTAGAAGTTGCGATGGGTGTCATGAGCTGTACGTTCCCTGGTATCGCAATACTTGTCGTGAATGATGGAGGCATGGATATACCTCCCACTCATAGGTCCCCCAACTAGCGCCCAAGCGGCTCGAGGAATGCTGGCACCATCAACTTCTCAGCCAGCCGGTGTAGTCCGATCGAAACCGTTGGGGTCTGTGAAACGAAACTCGTCCAACAGGATGAAAGTAGCGGGACCCTGTTGTTTTGTCCTTACTTGCAAGTTGGGATCACCAGAGAAACGACCGAAAAACTCCCGTGAGTAGACTTCAGAAAAGGAACCAAGCGCCAAAAACGTGAGTAGAAAAAGATACGTCCAGAATGTTTTCACAGTTGGTCTTCTTTGCCTTAAGAGAATACGCTATGGAGGGGTCGACTATCCTTCTCTTGGAGTTCTTACTAAGAAAAGACATCCTCAAGGAAAGCTCTCCTTTTTCCGACCACGTTTTGGATAGCTGAGATCGGCCAAGAGCCATTCATCAATCATCAGTAAGCTGGGAGTGACCTCCCGCCACATTCAACTCACCATTGACTACCCGCCACGTGTTAGGCACGAAAGTTGGATCTTGCGCAACGGTAGTCGTCTCCCTGAACACCGTCCTGCCGCCGGCGACCACAGAAACATAGTCCTCGGGCAACCTAGTGAACATATGCTCATCATTGTGGCCATGGACTAGGGTCAATCCGAGCCCCTCCTCCGCAAGGGCCGCAAGCAGCTCTTGTCGGTTTGCCAGTTCTTGTATCGCTTGATGATAATCCAGACCTGGTGCATTCGGCAGACCGTTTGATTGACCACGCGGGTGGGTACAGTGCCTACAGGCCCCGGTGTGACCAGTGCAATGCCTGCATCTATCATGGTCATCATGCTGACAGCTTGAATCCCTTCCATCCTGTCTTCCAAACCAACCTATCTGGAGAGCATCATCATCTGGCTCATTGCGGCCAACCGAAACTACAAGGTCACGCTCTACCTGAGAGTACCCTTGCAGCATCATGCGAATGGTTCCGTTGTCATCGTATACAGGTATCTGAGCGCCAAAGTCAGAGCCATCCAACTCGG
This sequence comes from Pseudomonadota bacterium, assembly GCA_039033415.1. NCBI lineage: Bacteria > Pseudomonadati > Pseudomonadota > Pseudomonadota bacterium. The sequence goes on from JBCCCR010000004.1 coordinate 159,286, forward strand.
ATATCAGCTCAGTAAGCTCTTCCGCGTTTACGCGGTCAACAATTGCTTGTACATCTTTTTCCGCTGGCATTCTTGTCTCCTTTTCTGAGATTTCCTGGCATCTGTGTGCCAGGGCTTGCCCTCTGTCGATTTGTCCTGTTGGTTTGTACCGACTCTCACACCGATAACTTGGCGCGAGGTGAGTGTCGTTCCTGTATAAGCTGCGCACCGCAACCACGCTCGTTCAATTGGTGGCACACCAAAAAGATTAGGGTTAGTGTCCCCTCAACCGCTATCCCAGTTGCCACGCTCAAGCCCTTTTGAGTCAAATTTTTCTATGCTGCCGAATCTTATCAGGCCTGCATGGTCTTTTTCCCGAATAAATCTGATCATGCCCGGTGTACGCTGACCAGCTTGCTCGAACCCCAGACCATGCTCAGCGCACACGAAACGACATAGACCACCGATTTTATCGAGTAATCGCGTTCTATCTTTTTGGCCTCGTCAAAGCCGATTACCCCCGAAATAGAGGCGAAATATCTCATAAAATTACGACAAATATGTCGTGTAGTACATACGAAGTATGTAGCTGCTCAAATTTTTTTTGTAGAGTTCGAACACATGAATACTGCTGTATCCATCGACGGAACCAATATCCCAGGCGTCATTCGGGAGAGGTGGCCAAGTGTCATAGGCAAAGGTGGTTTGACCGGCTATTTGGCGATCCCAGAAGTCTTTCTTCGCTGCCAAAACCGGATGAAGCTCAATTCGACCGAGATGATGGTCCTAAATAATGTGCTCCTGCACCGGTGGTCACCTGATCGCAACCCATTCCCCTCAAATAATCAGATCGCCAAGAGAATGGGAATCTCCGCAAGGACAGTGCAACGGGCATTGGAGAGGATCCAGGAAAAAGGGCTTATCACGCGAAAGATCATGCGTATTCGGGATGAAAAAAGCGGGGAGTATCGGTCGATAAGAGAGATCGATATTGGCCCATTGGTTGCCCGGCTTCAAACATACGCACGCGATCTGGGTACGTACGCAGCCGAGGTGAGAAACTCTACCTCGGGAAAGAAATCAGATCATCGAATAGCGGTCTAGCTTAGTGGGATAAAGCCCCTGGTTTCGAGGTAGAAACGATGTCGCGGTCAGAAACGACATCTTACCGCCGGGGAGACGCGGGTTCGAGTCCCGTCGCCGCTCTCAGTTTAGGATTTCGAAGGAAAACTCGAGCTAACGGGGCTTCACGTTTTTCGCCTGTCCGAAAGAACCAGCCCTGACCTTGAGGTTCGGCAATGCGCCCAGCTCTTCGGCGGTCATCTCTTTTCCGGCTTTCAAAATCTGTGCACGCAGTTGATCCATGCGATTTTCCACGTGCTTTTGTGCTTGCTTCGATAGGCGCCGCAGCCATTTGATTAGATCGACGGACGGAATGAAAGCTGTGGAATAGGCATCTGTGAGCAAGAACACAACAGGCTTCTCGTCTTCGAGCACGTACGTCAGCGCAACACCAACATCTTCAAAGTCGTTTATGCAGTGAGCGATGAATTTGTCACGGATATCCTTGAAATATTGGTGCGCGTCCCGGGCCGGGTCTTTTTCTCCCCAAATTTGCTTATAGTCCAATCGCAGTCGTTTACCTGTACCAAAACACCGGGCATAGGTAACAAACGCGCCCATCATCGTCAGACGCATCTCATCCATGTATGGCAGGTGGCTGTCAAAAAGAGATTTAGTCTTTTTGAGACCCTGGCGCTGATCCAGCATGCGCGAGCAGGCGTGTTGGCAGAACCTCAGATCGACGTGGATCGCGGCAAGCTCACGATATTCCAACGCAATCTCAGTCGTAATTGTCGCAGTCAGTGGATCCGGATGCCCTGGATCTGCTCCCTTTGGACCAAACGATTGGGTGTTCAAGAAAAGTGTGAACGACGCTTCGGAAGGCTTAAACGGTGGGTTTTTTACCTTCGGTGTCTTTTTCATGGTTCGCTACCGTGCTCGCCACCAGGCCTAGGCGAATATAACGCTCCCACCGGTCATTACGATCGTGACCAGAAACTCTTTTTTGATCGTGGGCATCCCGATCGCAGACCCTGCAGGCCTGCTCTAGCCGCTCAGCTCGCAATTTCGCCATTTCCGCTTCGGGATCGAAATCCCGGCTCGCCTCACGCATTTTTCCTAGCGCCCGGTGAGGCTAGAACTGCTCCGCCGCTTCGCGCAGAGTTTTTCCGGGCATCAATCCGTAAGTGCCCTCCCCCGACCTAGGTCCGTTTGGGACGGAGACTTTGTTGCCAGGCTCTCGCGGCCAGGTAAACCGATTAAGCTCATGAGTCTATCGCATCCGGTCTGGATCATTACCATCCAGCTCGCGCTCGTGATCCGTTATTCGGGCGGCCAGTTCCGTTTGCCGTTTGAAACGAAGCGCAGCCTTGGCATCAGATTCGCCCATGAGACCAGATTCCAGTCCGCGCCTGATTTCTGCATCGGAAAGGTTCTCAAGCCGGTCAACAACACTGTGATGGAGTATCCTTTCACCGATCTTTACCTCGTCTGACGTACCGTACTCGGGGCCAATCGAATCCAGCGAGAGGACATTGGTTACCGACTCATGCTGGTGAAGTGATAGACGCAGGTTGGCAAGCCGCCCTGCTAAATCACTTCTTCTCTGATCACACGCGGTAATGGCGCTAGCTACGTCACTGGCACTGAGGATTTCATTCTCCTTTGACACAACAACCTCGCACCCTATTTGGGGTTGTGCACCTGGCGCCAATTGTACGCCTATTTGTTATGCTTAGTGACTACTCTCTACAGATATGAGCGCGCCTAGTACATGGCAGAAAGTGGAGATGATGACCGCTTAGTCGAGATGGCGCGCGAAATGGAAATACCGCTATATCGACGCTATAGCGAATCCCAAGCTGCTCAGCTACTCGATATTTCGCCAGCTACATTAAAGCGAATTCGGACTGGTGGTAAAATCCCCTACATCCGTGTTTCTGAGAGAAAGCTAGCGTACTTTGGGTTTCAGTTACTCGAGTACCTGCTGGAGAATGTATCATCGCCAAGTACACGAACAGAACCTTCCAAATCGGCGACTACTGGCTCTCCCGACGAGGAAATAGCCGCGCCTGGTGTCGAACCTGGTTCGACCAAGCAACTCGACAAACAAAGCGCGTTAGCCTCAGCACGACGGATCTTGAAGAAGCCAAAGAAGCCTTGACTGATTGGTTTGTTATTAACCATTCGGCGTCAAAACAAGCAGCCAGCGATGTTCGCTTAGCTGACGTGGCGGCGCGCTACTACGATCAGCACGGGCAACACGTCGTATCCGCGGAGCGCATCAGTATTTCATTGGCGTATTGGCTAGATTTCTTCGGCACGAAAACAATTGAAGAGATAGGCAACGCGGAATTACAACGGGAGTTCCACACCTGGCTTCTCGATAAGGGGATGAAAAAAACATCAGCGAAGCGTGTCGTCTCCGATGGCCGCGCCGCTATTAACTACGCCTGGAAACGTGGCGAAATTGCCAGTGCGCCCTTTGTTATGCCGATATCCACTGGCTCCAATGAAGCAGCACCCCCCAAAGGGCGCCCCCTTGAGCTCAAGGAAATTGTAGCGCTCTATAGCAATACCAAGAACCCGAATCTCACCATGTTTATCACGCTGATGCTCGCCACTGCCGCGCGCCCTGATGCCGTTCTCGGTCTAACGCGCGATCGCATGAAAGTGGAGGATCGCCTGATAGTCCTCAACCCGGAGGACCGACCGCAAACGAAAAAGTACCGCCCGACTTTGCGCATGCCGGAGAGCATCGTGCCGTTGATCGAGAGTATTGAAACTGAGATTTCGCCACTGTACCTAGTGGGGTTACGGGACACACCGCTAAAAGGCGTGCGAACGTCCTGGCGCACAGCACGGAAAAACGCCCAGCTCGACAACCAAGTCAATCCGTATTCGTTGCGTCACACTATGGCACGCTGGCTGCGAAAGGAGCGTGTGTCCGGTTGGGAGATCTCGGCCCAACTGGGCCACAAGCGCCAAGACCTCTCAATCACGGAGATCTACGCACCGTACGACCCCACATACCTACAGAACGCGGCCAAAGCCATCGACTCTTTTTTTGCCCAGTTGCGTGCCAAAAGCGTGTTAGTAGATGCAATGCTGAAGCGGTAATATATTGATTTTATTGGCGCGCCCGAGAGGATTCGAACCCCTGACCTCTGCCTCCGGAGAACGATTTTCGGAACTTAACTTATTGTTTTAATTATCTTTTAAATCAGGGGCGCCCGTTGCAAATGCACCACTGAGCAGCACTAAACACAACTCACTCGCACAAATCTCGCACAGTCTATGCTCGTTTTAAAACGAGCATTCTGGCTAACTCACCGTTTCCTTTTTAATCGTACGAAGCGCCCAAACCCAGGATGAATTCAACGCTCTGAACCCTTACCAGCGATGGGTCCTCTTGGACCCAGGTTCGGTTTAGTCTTCAGTGATTATTCATAATCAGAGAGTACAGTCCGGACATCAATCGAGGGTAAGAAAATGAAATGGCGATCGTTTTTGCTCGGCGTATTTTGGCTCGGCACTGCTTTAGCGAACCTGGAACCTGTCGGAGACCCGCAATTACTTGGCAGCGCCGACGGCCAAGCCGCTCCGCGCTGGATTCAAACTGAAGATGGTTTGCGCTGGGTCGTCTGGGAAATCCGGTCGGATTCAGCAGGCCTAAGATATCGAGTTGACGTTCTCGGAGCCGATGGAATCTTGAGGGACTCGTTTCAACCGGCTCCCCTTTCGTCGCCGGAAACCGACATTCTCGATGTCTCCGCTCAAGGCAATCAGATCGCAGTACTTCGTGGGACCATTGGCGTAGGGCTATTCGGCCCTCTCGAATGTCAAATTGACATCTTTACAACCGACGGAAGTCTCGTAAGCAGCGGTTCGCCGGTCAGCGCATGCACGAGAGGCCACGCTCCTCAGATCGCCTGGATAAAAGATGGGCGGATCGCATTCGCCATCAATTCACTGGCACTTGGTGCAGGCCCCACTCGAATAATCGTCGGGCGGTTCGGCTTGTTTGATCCTGGCTCTGGGCAATCAACACCTGTCGACACTGCGGATCAGGTCGACGGCGATTTGGTGTTCCACCCGGCAGTGAGCGTGTCAGAAAACTTGATAGCTTGGTCTTACACGAGTTTTGACGAGTCTTTGGACGATTTCCGAACCGCTACTCAACTGTACGACGCAGAAACGGGCATGTTTACCACTGAACCCATCAACTTCGGCGGAGGTAGCCAGCTTTTGCACGGCGCTCTTTTGGGACGCCACCTGGTTCAGGTGGGGACGAGATGTAACGACCGAAGCTGCTTCTCACCGGCCATTTTGCTACGAGAGAGGGACGGCAGCCTAGTCCAACCATGGACAGCGCCGCGTGAACTTATCTCTGCAGAACTATCCGGCAGTAACCCTGGACTGGTTTACGAACTAAGCTCTGTGGTGGTTCAGGGAGATCAGATTCGAGCGTTCTGGACGACGCGACTGCCGGAACCCGGGTCACAGAACGGTACGGTTGCCGTGGTGCTGGATGCCTCGGGGGAGTTTGTCGGCCGAAACGGGGAACTGGTACTGGCACGTGATCCGCGCTTTCGCTCCCAGAATCAAATCAGTGATTCATTCCTTACCGCGCGCGTCGCACAAGGGACCGTGCAAGTCTATTGGTCCGTCAGAGAGTCCGACAGTCAAACTCACCAGCTTCGCGCACAAACGTTCCAACTAGTCGCGGAAGCTGATGCCGGAACGCTTTCGCTTTCCGGTCTCGCAGAGTGCACCGAATCGGTAGGTTGGGTGCGACCTGTTGTTTCCGGCGACGCAACCGATTTATGGATTCGTACCGCTCTGCAAAGCACTCCGGCCAACGAAACCCGCGAGAGCCTGGCAGCGGTTGGGACCGTCTTTGAGCTCCTCGACGGTGAGAATGGTCAGGTATTGGAACGAAGGGTGCTTCGCGCTTCAGATTTGAGCTGCCCAAACATCCTTGAAATTACTAAGACGTCGGATCCAGGGCCCGAGGGCCTTTTCACGGCTCGATTGGACTGGAATGACTTACCCGATACTACAGAGGTTATCGATCTTCGAATCAACGACCCAATGGGGCCGCTATTCGCCCGCAGCGCTCGGGAGATGGGAAGCGCCTTAACGGGCCGCTGGGTGAGAAACGGCATGGTGTTTTTTGCCATTGAAGCCAACTCAGGGAAGGTGATCGCATTCCGAATTGCGCGCCCATAATGCGTTCAGCAGGAAATGGGGGCACCCCTATCAACCTTGACCTTGGTAGACCATAATCTAATTGGATTTCGATCTCCCGCCATGCCAGAGCGAAGCCTACTTGAACGGTCTGACAGAACGAATTGAGCCAGCTAATTGTTAAAACGTACGACTGGGTACCGGAGTTTCCGCGAGGATTTGTCCGCGATCTTCGAGTGTGCTGGGCATTGGAAGAAGCTGGTATTCCCTACCGGGTAGAAGGTACGTCATTTCATAGTCGAGGCGAGGAACACTTTCTTCATCACCCTTTCGGACAGGTTCCATGGCTGCTTGATGGCGATGTGTCGATTTTCGAAAGCGGAGCAATCCTGTTATACATCGGAGAGAAGAACGACATTCTCTTGCCTTCAGATGCAAAGGGTCGGAGCGAGGTCGTTGAGTGGGTGTTTGCAGCACTGAACTCAGTAGAGATGGCTGCGATACCATTCTTCATCTTCAAAATATCGAACGATGAGATGGAAACGCCCGGAAGACAGACTTTGGACGCGTTTCTTTCTGGGCGTCTCGATCACATGGAGAAATACGTCGATAACCGAGAATGGCTAGCCAAGTCGTTTTCAGTAGCCGATATCCTCATGTCTGACGTCTTGCGGCTAGTCGACCGATTTGGCGGATTGAAAGGTTATCCCGCATGTCGTGCGTATGTTGCCCGAGCGACTGATCGACCCGCATTCCAGAAAGCTTACGCTGACCAGTTAGCCTATTTCGCAGCGGCGGACGAGAATCGAGAACCCGACTAGCCGCTTACGTCCGAAGTCTGCTATCAATCAAGGAGTGGGCGAGGAATCGTGAGCGTCTGCTTTAGGGACTGGATTCGATCAACTCTGACACTGTCTATCAGATCAGAACTGATTCATCTCAGCTAGGACCAGAAAAGCCCTAAAATCGTTGGATGTACTGAGTTTCAGAGTTACGCCGATTGCTTTGCCTTAGTGCTTCGCTACAACTGAGTCCATCCAGGTGGAATCCTTGAAATCGTCCAACGTGACCTCGGCCAATGGCCTCACCCGATCCCCTATGCCGACAAACCGCCAGCCCAGCTCCTGGGTGGCCTTGACATCCCAGACCGCGTCACCAAAGTAAACCGCTTGCTCGCCCTTGCCGCCGATCTGCCGCAGGCAATGGCGCATGATTCCTGTGCGCGATGATGAGTCGTCGCCACTGGATATAAACCGCGGGACGTCAAACCCAGCAAATTTCAACTTTAGTCGAGCTGTGCTGCCCCAGCCGCCGGTTGCCACCCCATACGGGACGCCGGCTTGTCGCAAGGTGCCGATCGCGTCGATCGCGCCTGGCACAGCTTGACATTCACCGCCGGATTCGAGGTGCGAGCGTATTTTGCTTGTAAACAGTGTTCTGACTTCACTAATGACCCGAAGATTAGCCTCCAGTCCAAGCCGCGCAAGCAGTTCCGTCAGCAGACCGGAGTCGGTGACATGCCGATAAGACTCCCAATCTGTATCGAAATTGCGAGTTCCGACTACTTCTGACACCGCTTCCTGATAGAGGACGTCGTCGAATTCGACGCTCTGAACCAGAGTGCCGTCCAGATCGAAGATGAAAATGTCATTCGAAGTCAAGTCCACCGGCGGATTCATAGAAAGCGCGAACGCTAAGATCAGAAGGCTGTCACATCAGAAACAAATTAACAATTGGCTCATGGGGCTTGAGTCAAGAGGTATGTCCGTGGGACGAAAACTAGCGCGACGTGTTCCAGCGATCGCAAAGGCCCGCGAATGGAGCGGCGTAACTTCCTTGCTTCTGCTGCTTTCATCGCTCCAGCTGTCGGCGGCAGGCTGTGACCAGCCAATTAGCGGTGGCCGAGGCGATCCGCTTTTGTGCCTCTCTAAAGCCCCAACAGTGTTAGACCATCAGGGATTCAAGCTTCTCGTTCCCACCGGCTGGTATTACGGATCGAATGATCATGGCGTCAAAGTGCTGAATGCCCCGATCGGGGAAAACTCAGCGCTAACGGTTCGACTGTCCGGACCTGTTTATGAAGATAAAAAGGCCTACTGGCAGTCGTTAGGCCTGACGTGTGTTGAGACCGGCACCAACAAGAGGGCTTGCTCAGGAAGTCATAACGGTATCTTCATCACGCACTATTTCTTGCGGTTAGATGATGGATGGGTCTATGCCTACTTTGACTTTCCCATACGCATGTTTCATCAATCATTTGAGCCCCTATCTTCAGTCCTTGAGTCGATTGAAGCAGAATAGAGCACGTAATGATTCTCAGAGAAGACAGGACGCAATCGCTATGTGCACACAAATCGCGTGGAAACTCTCTCAAATGAGTCGACTACTGTTTCTCTTGCTGTTTCTGCTCTTCCAACCTGCCAGCGCCGTCGATCTTGAATTGCAGCACTATGGGCCCTTAGATATTGGCGACCTTCAGGTTTTGCTCCCTAGAGACGTCCACGTAGCCATCATGAAGTTCGAGACGGAAGAGGACTTTTGTCTTGGCATACAAGCCACTCACCTCATCGATGATGAGCAAGTCGAGAAAATCCGACTCGGCAAATGCTGGATCGCTGGCCAGTTTAATTTGATATTGAAGATAGAACCCGTCGACGACGACCAAAGCTGGCTGCGGGTTGGCATTAACTCGTTAGCAAGTGGAGCAACCTCTGCTGGCAACCCGCTGAAAATCGGAAGGGCCTTCGGCGCCTCTCTCAGTGTGCAACCCAACATCAAGTTGTCATCAGAACTAGGTGAAATTCTGCTCTGGCGCCTAAACGTGAGTGACGGCGGAGGCTCGGTTGATCACACCATCAGAGTTTCAGCCATCCTGGACGAGAACCCTGACAAAATCATGGGAAGTGGCCACAACGAAATCGATTGGCCAGACTAAGGATCGCAATGAGAGAACAGAAGAATTCGTTACTCTGGCCTGCGAGCCACCTTCATTGGCTATTCACTTTCCTCATGGTCGTGGGACTGCAAGCGGGAACCAGCTCACCTGGCGCGGCAGCTGAGAATGAACCGCTAGACCTCGACGGTTTCACCGAATACTGGGAATGGAGCCGCAATGAACCTCCCACCTATCCACGGAAGGCGATCCGCAATCAAACCTCGGGCTATGTCAAAGTCAGATTCACTATCACCTCTAAGGGCAAAGCCAGGGACATAGAAATCGTCGAATCTGTACCGGAAGGTATATTTGATCGTTCTACGGTAACGGCAGTTAAGCGCATGCGCTTTCGACCTACGGCGTCCAACTCCGATCGTCAGCCGGTACGCGTGCCTTTTACGTTGAAGTTCGACTTCCCAGGAAATGGGCAGTGACTGCTCCGGGCGAACTGATCTTAGGTCACAGCTACCTTTTGCCAGCAAGAGGGATTGGCGCCCCCTTGCCGTTGTAAGAAAAGCCAAGCTTTATTGGAATCGAGGGGCAACACATTGCGTCACCGGACACCCATTGCATTCCCGACAGCCAGACCTTCTTGTCTTCAAAGTCGATTTCGGTGAAGTGCTGGACACCGCGAAAGCCCACCGAAACTGCCTGGCTGGCAACGCAGTTACCATCTCGTGGCTTGAAGATCGTGAGGTATTGAGGGAACCGCTCTCGCTGGGATGAAATCTGAAAAGTGTAAAGAAGCACCAGAGCATCTCTCGAGGCACCGGCGACAGGTCCGCGGTCAAATGCGATTACATGACCTGGCCCAGCCCGTTCAGGCTTAACCTCAGACAAGTAACGGTCGATGACCTGCTGTTCGTCGCTGCATTGCGCACTGGCGACTACGGGACCTAGAAGGCAAACACAAAGTATCCAATCAGCGGATCGCCGAATGATGCCGAATAGTAGGAACTGCCCGTAACCGCCCGGTGCTTTCTCGAGACTATTCATTTTTTCTCCGAACCGGCATACCACTTCACAACAAGCAACACCGGCACACTTTTTCGTTGCCGGGAGGCTACCGAGAGTTAGGAATACCGAAGTCGCGGGGTATCTCCAGATAGCCACACCGCCAAGGCTCGTCAGTGCCTGCCAAGCGGCTACAGTGGAGCTGATGAATCACAAACTTACCCGGGTCCTGATCGGCCTCAACATGGCAAAAGAGTTGATCCCATTGGCCCCGCAGTAATATCCAACCCAAATCCACATCAGCTTCTCTTAATCTCTCGGGAAGTACCGCCCGAGCGGCCGTCATTCGTTCAGTGGTTTCCTTTTGGTTCAGCGGCCGTTCCAGGTTTGCTTGAATTAGTCGGAGCAATGAAGGGTTTGGATTTGGGTATATACCCGCATTCGCGTCAGTGACGGCCAGGCTGTCATCTATTGCACGTTCGAGCCTGAGGGTAAGCGACGACCCACCGCTGATACCGATCATTGCGGTATTGTGGGCAACCTCCGGCAGCGGCGGTGGTTCAACGCTAGATGCTGAAACGGAGTACACGTCTCTGGGACTCTTACCTTCTAGGTATGCAGGAAGCGATCGAAGGGGCGGCAGCCGATTCGTAGCCACCTGCTCAATCTTGATTTCTCCCCCGCCGGTTTTGGACCAAAATCGCCTGGAATGGTCCACCACCTCTCCTAGAGACTCAGGAGTGAAAGCACCCACAAAAGAAATCGGGTCGTTTTCGCCCGGCAAGAGGTATTCACCATAGAGATTGATTTCGCTGACCTCCCAAGGGGCATCATCAATCGAGTAAACCAAGACGTGGACTTCCGTGTCGACTCCAAGCTCGCCGCTCGGACCGGCAAAACGAAATCCCACAGTGCGTCTGCCGCCACTGGCAACAGCAAGCGTGAGCTCCATGGCCTCGAGCGACTCGAAGAAGTATCGCTCCAGCAGATGACGAATTTCATCTGAAACCTGCTCAGTAATTTGGTCAGTAATGTCCGCACTCTTTTTCACGCTGATCTCCTCGCCAGAAGCCGTGCACGCTGCCAACACAATGACGACGCCAACGATTCTTGCGCACCCAAAGCAATTCATGAGATGTGCATTCAGACTAAAGGGCCAACGTGTGTCATTCAAAAGACCCGCCTTGGTTCACGGACTGGGCCACACTTTTTCAGGGCTAGCATCGTGACACCACGGTGTTTCAGCAATTCGACAGTCGAATAGCAATTATTTGAGCAGTTCGTCCAAATCGGAAGACCCGCTCAACGTTTCCGGCCGTTTGGGAACTTAACGTTCGAATTCTCACTCAACAGACCTATGGAAGCGTTGCTGTACATCCTGCTGTCGGTTGTGGCCGTTGGTTCAGCACCGGCACCCATCTCGGAGGTTATGGGATCTGATAGACCTCCGAGAATTTCCGCCTCTCCAGGCGGAACGATCCGTTGGCGTCTGCCGAGTTACTTTCCGGTCTATTTCGATAACGTCACCGTCGATATACTCGAGCTAAGCCGGGAGCCAACCAGCAGCGAGGGATTCTTCGTATTGGTCGGTCAATTGATGATCAATGAAAAGGTCGTATCCGCAGAACATCCGCTGCGGTTGTCCGAGGAAGCTTCAGCCCCTAGTCGATTTGGTCAGATCAGCGTATTCGAGCAATTCGATTTGGCGACCCAGAATCGACACTTGATCGTTGTTTTCGAAAACCATCTCAACCCCGTCGTCTTTGTGGTGAAACCCGACGGCATGTTCATTACCGAGGATCTCGACCGGTTAGATCCTGGCCGCACCGAAACTGGCCGACGCTTTGTGGCGGCATCGGGCGGTGCGGCAGATTTTTTTGCAGCACGAGGGGCATGCGTTGACGCATTGGCCGAGGTAGAGAACATCTGGCAAATGGGTCGACGTAGAGATGTTCATCCATGTCTCGATGCTCTGCCCGACAAAATCTTCGAGTTGTTGAACCCCAGAAGGGAGTCGAGACAGTCCTGGTTAGAGATTGCCGGGCTCGAGTGGGCAATCGAGGAGTTGAAAAATGCTGAGCCTCGAAGAGCCTTAGCAGTACTCAGGCTGGCTCGAGAGATGCGAACTGATGCGGCGGGCGCCACTGCAATCGATTTCTTTGAAGTCGCTCTCCAGTACCCAGATATCGAAGTGCAAAAGCGCGCACTTTTCATATTCGAGCAGTGGGCTTCGCTTTACGGATTTAGAACCTCAGACGTTGTGCCAAGGGGTCCGCCACCGCCAAACGGTACGTCACTCGATCCATCCGCACTTCATGGGTCTTGGGGGTCCGAAACCGAACGAGCTACCAGTGAGTTTTTTCGCATTCGACCCATCATTGATGACCTTGCGGAGTCCGATGACCCGGAGCTCGCAGTATTAGCGGCGTACGCACTCAACGAAGCTTGGCCGGTCGGAGAAGCCGATCATATGGAGCATCGGTTGCTGGAAATACTCAAAAGCAACGCAAACCTTAAAGTGCTTGGGTGGCTCAGGCCGTCAAGCGTCCTTGCCAGAGATGGTATTGCCATTGCGGATGTCGAACGTCAATTGGTGGATATTGCCCTAAACGCGACAGATTTGGCGTTAGTGCATCAGGCTTTGGGCGCTGTGCTGCAAACCAAGCCGGCAGAGCCCGTCGCTCAGAAACTATTTCCAAGAATGTTCACGTTGCTCAACGACCCGAGTTTCTCGGGAGAGTTTCTCCTGCTCTACACCTTGATCCCTTACCCGGAATTGAGCCTCGGGTATCTAATTACCCTCCAGGAAATGAAAAAGGAAGCCGAAGCTAAAGCCGACCAACATTGGCGGTTCTGCTCACGCGCCAACAAGATCCAAGAGGTCATCGACTTGCTACACAAGGCAGATCATGATCTCAGGATGCGAGAGTAATTTGTGAACTACCTTGACTCTTTCAAAGTCAACGATCGCGGAAGAAATGCTAGACGAAAGCGCAAAAACCAATACCAGAAGGCGGGGTTATACCCTATGAGTTCGGACCGTTGAGCTACGCCGCGGCTAATCATAAGCAGACACAACGCAATACCGTTCACAAATCTCGTCGGCCAATTCACGGGCAAGCCTTTGCTGTTCTATAGAAAGCGTCGACTCGATTTCATCCTGCAGACTCCAAGGCGTGCTCATCTGCGGTAACCCTTGTTGATTGGCCACCAGGAGAAAGGCCAGTGATCGAACTCCATCGTATTGGAAAACAATGTCTTGATGGATTGCCAAAGCCATAAGTTCAAACGCCTCAGGGTGACCCGTTTCGAGAAGGCGGTTAATGTATTCGCGTGAGCGCTCGTGGAAGGCATAGAGCATGTCCGGATTTCTTATGAAGAGCTCATGGTATTGGCGGATCGCATCCTTGTAGAAGCTCAGCATCGCCAGCATGTGCCCGCCATCCGCCGCCGCGACAAACCAGTCGAACGACCTTGCGATCCGCTCACGTCTTGGCGGCAACCCCTGGCAGTGCTCGGCTTTGAACAACACTGATTCCTCAATCCACTGCATTGAAGATTCAAGGCCAGGATTTTCTTCGAGCAGCCTGAGATAGCCATCCATTTTTCGGCTGGCGATATCCAGATTCTCTGGCGCAGCAGCGCAATACCGCAGGACGATCGAATAAAGATATGCCGCGCCTGGGTCGCCGGTGGCCGCAGCGTCCTGGGTGCTTTTCAGCCAAGCGGGACTTAGACGCTTTTTGACAAGCGAAAAGGCCTCGGCGTAACCCTCCTGGGAAAACTCGTGTGGACCCAGAGGCTCCACCAGCGTATTGGCCATGCGATGTACGTTGTCTTGAACCGTTCGTGCGGGCCTCGGCTCGGGCGCTACCCGAGGCTCTGGAGGCTCGACTGTGGGCTTTGGCTGGCTTGTCGTCGCCGTGGACAGATCGGCACTATCCCGAGGAACTTGCCTATCGTGGACCGTCAAAATGGCAACTACCACCAAAATCGCAAAAAAAGCGATAGGAATGGCAAGTGCTTTAGCCTTTAATAGCCGTTGAAGGAATCTCATGGGCACCCTACTGATCCTACAGTAAGCTGGGATTTCTGCAGCAAACTAACTGGCCGATCTATCGAAACCGACATTCAGGCAGCGTTCAGCACGATTGACTAACGTTTGAACTGCTAGCAGGAGATATCGATGCGCATAATTCAGGTAATAACCGCCGCGCTGCTACTTGTGTGCTTCGGCGTAGGCGCCGAAACAATCGACATTCCCGATGGCGACACGGTGAAGCTGGTGAATACACTCTGCACCGCTCAGGCCAGCGGTACTGACGAATTGACTCTGGTTCTTGCCGAACGCGGAAACTACCGACTCGGGCCGAGGCGCCGCTGGTTGGGCTGTCTGCTCGGCGGACGAGCAGGAACCATACCCATTCCGCCAGGTGCGGCCACGGTGAGCGCCAAAGTTACGATTTTGGGGCGCGGCGCGACATTGGACCTTGGCGAGACTAGCGGCTTTGTCGTTGAGCCAGGCGGTTCGCTGGTGGTTGAAGACCTCGAACTGCGAAACGGCGACTTGTTTCCTGCGCTAGTCAACCGCGGCGAGACGGTCTTTCGACGCGTTGGTATCGTGAACTGGCGCCAGCCGTACAATTCGGATCGAGGCTTTGTCGCCCCTGTGGTCAATTTTGGCAGCCTCACGCTGGCGAACACGCTGCTTGCTGGCAATGCCTTAGCCGAATTCCCTCTGGAAGGATTTAGCGCTGAATCTCTGGGCGAGTGCGCAACTCCGGGGAGCGCGGGAGTTTACAACGAGGGCGATCTGACCCTGAACAACGTCACTGCCACGGGCAATTTTGTTGCGCTGCCGGAAGGCCAAGCGTTTCCGACTTCATGGATTTGCGGTGCAAGAGACTTGGTAACGATGGCGACTGGCGTCAGTCTGGTCAGCAATACACTTCTTACCTCATCCTCCCTGGACTCCGCTGGGGTCCTCGGCAACTGCTCTGGCCGCGTAACTTCTCTGGGATACAACAACGTTCCCGGCGGCTTGGATTGCGGATTTGACGGGACAGACGATCGGGTGTCCGAAAGCTTTGTGCGGACGTCACTTGCTGAGCAGAATGGTCGGCAGTTGCCTGCCTATCGTTCGGCGTTTTCACGTATCAGTGACGGCAGCCCGAGTCGCCCACCTGCCTCTGGAGCATGCGAGACAAAGGACATTCGTGGTTTTGAAAGGCGCTCTGGAGATTGCGTCCGCGGGGCGCTTGACCCGCTCGCGGTACCGGCTTTCGACAGCAGTTTCGATGGCCTGTGGTTCGATCAACAGCAGGATGGTCAATATCTGCAGATCAGCCACTTTGGTGCCAACCGCGCACTCATCACTTGGCTCGGTTTTGATGGCGAGGGCGAACAGGTTTGGGTGTATGGAGTTGCCGAGTCTGGGAATACGGTAATTCAATTCGACGCGTTCAGGAATTCGGGTATCCGTGCCGAAAACGGCACCATCGACGGTCAATTAGCGGCCAAGGTTTGGGGAGAGCTCAACGTGCGAGTTGATTCCTGCAGCAACTTGTCACTGACTGTCACACCCGCCGGTGAGTTTCCGTCGGTGTACCGACTTGCACGAATTACTGACGGAAACGCCTTAGATTGTTTCGATTTCGTCGAATTCGATCCTCTTTAAGCCGGTGCAATTCAACGCCTGAGCCTAACGGCACGCACGGCTCTGCGTTAGTCAAACGTGGCTGCCAATCTACAACTTTACCGCCAGGGTTCACCGTCAATCACGGCCAGCAGCAAGATCGAGGCAGGAAGGCCAGAAATACAGGGCAATCCGTTGTGAACATCGCCGGCTTTTTCGATGAGTGCTGAAGTAACTCCCAATTTCAGTGTGTGATGTATGGCCTAGACAGGATCACCTCCAGTAGCATCGAAGTATTGATTTTGCTCG
Organism: Pseudomonadota bacterium; assembly: GCA_039033415.1. NCBI lineage: Bacteria > Pseudomonadati > Pseudomonadota > Pseudomonadota bacterium. The sequence continues at coordinate 175,350 of JBCCCR010000004.1, forward strand.
CTGTTCACTGGTCCCTCGCTGTTTTTTCGTCGGTCTTTCGTGACCAGGCGAGACAAAAGGCCTAGCTTTCCACGGGTTCTTGGCAGCCTCGAAACAGTCACCATCATGAGATTACCGTTCTCGAAGTGGTGCGCCATTGCGCTCCTCCTGATTCGGCCCATTGACGGGCAGACTGATGCCCATTTCGTCGTGGGTACCGCGGCGGGAGACGGTGGAGAGGCGATCGCTGTTCGACTCGTTTTTGATGGAGAGGGCGATCGGCAGGTGTCCGGCAGCATGAGTTTCAGCTTTGACTCGGACGCCCTCACAGCCTCGTCGGGCTGCGTTTCTCAGACCGGCGATCCGTTGCCTGATCGGGTGAATTTCACCCACCGAGTTACCTGTGAAATCGACAACTCGGCGGGTACCGTCACCGTGTCGTTTTCACCGCTTTTCCTTGAAAGCGCTACGCTGTCTCAGCGGTTGTTCCTCGGACGCATCTTCTTCGATGTCGCTCCGGACTTCGTCGCCGAGCCAGGTGGGTCGACTTTTGTTCTGCCCATCGTCTCGGTCGGTTTGTCCGATAGTGACGGCTTCTCAAGCGGCAACGGCTCACTGATGGTTATCGCGGGATGGCCGATCGATGGGTTCGAAAACGACGATCTGCCGGTTGTGGCGAGTAACATGCGACTTTCAGATGTTGGGCAGGCCACGAGTGACCCCTTTGCGGAAGAGCATTTTTTGCAACCGCATACCTTCGACATCGAAAACGACGAGGACTGGGTCTACTTTCAGCAGCTCTGCGATCGTCCGCCTCCGATCGTAGACGTGCGGATTAGCGCGATTGATCCCCTTAGCCCGGGTAATTTCCAGCCTGTCCTGGAGATTTATCCATCAGATCGATTAATTGATGAACTAGTACCTCCACTGGAAAGTGTGGGCAGCTGTGACGCGCCATCACCTGCCGGCTTGGTGGTTCGCGACGTGAGTTTTGCGGATTCAAGGCTGCTTCGAATCCGAAATTGCGTGACCCCGCCGGCGACAGGAATTGGTTATGAACTGCGAATTTCCAAACCCAGCGAATGCCTCACGTCGAGCGCAATATACTACTCAGGCCGAGTGATCGAGGCCGGATCTGGTCTGCCAGTAAAGGCCTTTTTGCGGTCCGACAGCAACGTTTTCAGCGTTTCGAATCAGCACACAGGGAGCTATCGCATTCTCGGGTTTATCGACCCCCCTGAGATTGAGATCATCTCTGGTCAATTTCTGTCTGGTCCTTTCCGGTTTTCCGACGTCGTCGACGGCATACTCCCGGACATTGTTGTGAGTCGAAGCTCAGACGAGATTTTCGCCGACGGCTTCGATTAGTAAGGATCCGGATAACCTGCGGTCCGTTTGGTTTTTGTTCTCGATTCCTCGCACGCCCCGTTGAATTGACATAGTGTATCTATCACACTAAGATAGTTAGTGTCACTCAAACACTAATTGTCGAAATGACTGCAAACGCCCAAGTTTCCACCGACATCGTGCTTTTCACCGTGCAGGCCGACTCGATGAAAGTCCTTTTGGTCCGTCGAGCGGCGAAGCCGTTCAAGGGCGTGTGGGCGCTGCCGGGCGGCTTCGTGAGACACAATGAGGACCTTGCCGAATGCGCTCGGCGAGAGCTGGAGGAGGAAACCGGCGTAGCCGGGTTTTATCTGGAGCAGCTGCAGACCTTTGGCGCTCCAGAGCGAGACCCTAGAGGCCGTGTCATCACAGTCGCCTACTACGCGTTGATTCCATCTGGCGATTTGGTAATCCAGGCCGATTCAGACGCGGATGCAGCAGCATGGTTTCCGGTCGGCGATCTGCCGGAACTAGCGTTCGACCACGCCGAAATTGTTGCTTCCGCCGTCAAACGCCTCCGCGCCAAACTGGGATATTCAACCATTGCCTTCCAAATGCTCGACGAGCAATTCACCCTCAGCGCGGTCCAGCGGATCTACGAGGCCATTACAGGCACCCCGGTCGACAAACGCAACTTCAGAAAACTGATTCTTGGCTTCGGCGAACTTGAAGAAACCGGTGAATTGAGCCGCGACGGGGCACATCGGCCCGCCAAGCTCTACCGGCTCATCGAGCCCGACAAAGTCACAATCATCAAATAGGAGGTCGAATCCATGTTTCGCTACTTCAAATCTGACCCCACAACGCACGTCATGCTGTTCAAGGGCAGCAAACTCATCCGCCAGGGAGCGGGAGACTCCTTCTTCCACGTCCCTGCTCTAACGAGCATAGCCGCGCTACCAACAACCGTTCAGGATGCGCAGTTTGCTATCAAGGAAACAACGACCGACCACCAGGAAATCGCGCTGCAGGGTGATATTTCCTATCGGATCAGTCAGCCAGCCACCACCGCAGCAGCACTCGATTTTCGGATAGACCCCAAGACGCATCAGTACCTGACCGAGGATCCAGAAAAGATCCGCAACCGCATCATTAATGCGCTGAAGGCGTATGCGCATGCCCTATTGCGCGACAAGACACTGGAAGACGCACTAGGTCTGGCGGAGCAGCTCTCAGCGAACTTGCTGACGCGTTTGCAAACGGACCCATCCGTTCTTGAACTGGGCATTACCATCGACGGCTTACGAGTCCTGCATCTGACGCCGACTGCAGAGACACGAAAGGCCCTGGAAGCAGATTTTCGGGAGCGCCTGAACCAGCGTGCCGACCAGGCCATTTATGCCAGGCGAAAGGCGGCTCTCGACGAAGAACGACGGCTCCAGGAAACTGAGATGGCGACTGAGGTGGAGATGGAAGAGAGGCGGCGGGAGCTGGTTGCCATGCAAGCCCAGAACAAGACGACGCTGGCCGAAGCGGACGCCAAAGCTGAGGAGATGAAGCTAAGCCCGTACAAGAACATTCCAACCCAAGCTCTCATCGCCCTGGGTCTCATCAAGTGGGCAGAGGCCGGCGCCAATATCGGCCAACTGAACCTCGCTCCCGATCTGCTGACGCAGCTTGCTGGCTGGATGAACACGAGCACCACAAACCACTGAGACGCACATGGCCATCGAACGTATCGTAGTCGTCAGGCGGATGACCGCCCTGGAGGAATTGATCGATAAGTTCCAAACCAAGGCCCAAGCCAAGTTCTACCTGCAACAGGCGGGGCAGTCTTTCGAACGAGTTGAGCAAGAGCATCGCACGTTTCAACATGCCTTGGCCGATGTGCACCGAGCGATCCCCAAATCGATGAAGCACCATACGATCGACCGCTCGCTGTTGTCAGACTATCGGTTTAACCCGGACGATTTGATCCTGACGCTCGGGCCCGATGGCCTGCTAGTGAACGTTGCCAAGTATCTACGCGGTCAACCGATCATCGCAGTGAACCCGGACCCAGCAACCGTGGATGGGATCCTACTGCCCACCGCGGTGAGTCAAGTTGCCACCCAAATTCACGCGGTCAAAAATGGTTCGGCTCAGCTCAAACATCTGACTATGGCAAAAGTAGAGACGGACGACGGCCAGCAACTCCTGGCGCTGAACGACTTTTTCGTCGGCGCCAAGACACATGTCTCAGCAAGGTACCGACTCGCTCAGGGGTCCGTTTCGGAAAGGCACTCCTCCAGCGGAATAATCGTTTCAACGGGAGTGGGCTCTACGGGCTGGATGCGCTCCATTTATGAAGGCGCTCTTCGCGCCGGCACGGGCTTCGGTATCCCTATGAGTCAATCTGACTATCGGCCTTTGCCCTGGGATGCTCAGGCGCTACTTTTCGCCGTTCGAGAACCATTTCCGAGCAAGCAGACGCAAACGGAACTCACTTTTGGACAACTCGGTCCCGGTGAGCAATTGGTCATCGAATCAGAAATGGCTAGCAACGGTGTAATCTTTTCCGACGGCGTCGAAGCGGATAGCTTGGATTTTCATGCCGGTCGAACAGCGACCATTTCGATTGCTGAGCACAGTGCTGTGCTGACGGCGTAGGCCGCACCCTAAGAGGCCATAAGGATAGACGATCCATGAGACTTGTTGCTGCACTCATCGCCATGAGCGCTTTGCTGGGGCCAACCTCTCTCTGGGCAACGGAGTTTCCAGAAGCGGGAACACACATACACTGGCCAGAACTAATCGACCAGGGAAAGGGCCGAGTTGCCCCCATTGAAAGAGGAATCCTATTTGTCCCTGCTAATCGGAGTTCACCGGATTCAGGAGCGATCGCCCTTTCTTACTGGCGCTTGAAGCGGCTAGGTGGCCCAAAGCCTGAGCAACCTCCGATTTTCATGCTGGACGGCGGTCCAGGATTTCAAGGGTATGATCGAAACTCGGCAAGCTGGTACCTTGACTACACCGAGAAATTTCGGGAGATCGCAGATGTCGTTTGGGTTGGGCAACGTGGCATTGGCGCCGCATATCCATCGACGGATTGTCCGCCGCCCAAAAACACGACCAACACCTGGTTAGATCCAAAGTTCGGACCTGCCGTCGCAGAGGCCAGCAAAACTTGCAAATCCCTTTGGCAATCGGAGGGTGTTGATATCCATGGATTGACAGTTCAAGAGGCGGCAGCCGACGTTGAAGAGCTCCGCAAGGCCTTGGGCTACGATCAGGTGATGTTGTGGGGCGAGAGTTTCGGAACACACTGGTCTATCGCCGTTCTCCGTCGATTTCCGGCGTCAGTTGCGCGGGTCGTTCTCAACAGTATTGAGGGACCCGACCACACCTATGACGACCCAGCCGGGCAGCTACGAGCACTTGAACGAATTGCTGCTGACGCGGAACGTTCACCGGTCTACGCGGATCAAGTACCGGAAGGTGGCTTCCTCGAAGCAATGAAAGCAACGATTCGTGGCGCTGAGCAAAGTCCGATTCTTGCTGAACATGAGGGGCGCGAAATCAGGATCGATAGCGATATGCTTCGTTCACTTGCCTTTGGCTACCTTGACCCGCCCCGCGGCGTTCGGTCTGAGGCTGTATGGCCAGCGGGAATCTTGCGATGGCGCCGGGGAGATTTCGCCGCGACCGTCGAAGCCCTCGATCGGCCCAATCAGTTCGGAGACTTTTGGCGTTCGGCCAGCTACTTTCAATTCGACTGCGGCTCAGGTGTTTCGCCTGCCCGCCTTGAGCGGCTCAAAAATGATCCTGCTCTTCGCTATCTGGAAGACCCCAACATAATCTACCACCACGCATGCCCTGAGTGGCCTGCGGACTCTGGGCCCGCATTCCGTGGTCAATTCAAAACATCAGTGCCCGCACTGCTTGTCCATGGGGACTGGGATCTGGCGACACCCTGGGAAAACGCACTCGAGATTAAGGACCAATTCGAAAACGGAACGCTAGTACGTGTGAGACGCGGCGGCCATGGCGCTATTTGGGATGCAATGGAACATGATCCTAACTTTGCCGATTCCGTCATGGCGTTCTTGAAAGGCCAAACAAACATCGAAATAGGCGATGTGACGCTGCCTCCGCCAGATTGGCAACTCTAGCCGATTTACAGCACCTTATCGGAGGGAGGCGTGTTCCGTTTCTTATTTCGCTTGCATCTGACCGCATGGGTTTCGCCCGCATGATGCTAGTATCATTGACAGATCGAACGAGACCTGTATCCGGTTGCGACTCGAGAGGCTTTCTTAAGTGACGGCATGTTTTGGTCATCGGCAAACACGTCAAAAGAGATGCTTGTCGACCTACGCTATCGCGGACACAAGCATCGCGAAACCCGATAGCTATCCTGGGAGTTCGACCGCTATGACTGACTCGCAGCACACTCCATGGTTTGCCAAGAAGAGTTTTGGTTGGGGCTGGAGCATACCCTTAACATGGCAGGGCTGGGTTACGCTCGCTGCGTATATCAGCCTCGTCCTGTCCCTGCAGATATTTACGGGGCCAAGGGAGAACTTTTGGCTTTGGTTCGGAATGTTTTGCGGACTCACCGGCATCCTGATAGGGATTTGTTGGTGGAAAGGGGAAAAGCCTCAATGGCGCTGGGGGAAAGACTGATGCGCAAACCTCGTACGCAGCCGACCACAACATTTGGTCGCACTAGACTCGTCTAGCTACGACTCGTACGAATTTTCCTCAGGAATTCCTGAAGGGCATTCATTGGTCTGAGATCGCAGTCATCAGGTAGGACAAGGACTCTTGCCCAATCGCGATTACCGACAGCCCAGGGGCCCGAAAGACCGCAAACTCTCCACCGTCACTATCTGCTCCGAGATAAATGTGGTGGTCCTCAAACTCGATTCCACAGATCAGGTAGTCCGTCTTTAGTTTGTACATCGCGTCTTCGTTTGAGCGAAAAATCGCAACAGTCCAAATTGGTGCCGTTTTACGACTGAAAAACGATGCATGCTCCCACCTCTGACCTGATTGTCCGCCGAAGCTCTTGAAATTCAGAAGATCCATGCCTTCGGGAATGTCTACGTACCTCCCACCGCCACTAACGCGGACTCCAGAGAATTGCCCCGTGAAATCTTCGTAGTCGATGACCCCGCACGCAGGTAAATCCTCCGGCCGGATCGAGCCTGACTGGAGCACAGCCAATACAAATGCGAATACCAGTGATTGCAAGTTCGACGCATCCTCTGAATGTCGAGCTAGGTTAAACGATTTTTGACATGGTTCCTGCGCCTTTTGCCAATTCCTGCAGGTTTCTTGACACCTGTAGAGATTACTCTACGCTTGTAGCTTAAGGAGGACATCATGACGCTTTCAGACTTCGAGCTAGAGGTTTTACAGATTTTTTGGCGGCTTGGTGACTTGTCGGTGCCAAGGGTTCACGAGGAAGTGCATCGAGTCCGTAAGGTCACCTATTCGACGGTGAAGACGATTGTCGACAGGCTGGAGAAAAAGGGAGCTCTTGTCCGAGTTGAACAACACGGACGGACAATCATCTATGCCGCGTCAGTCGATCAAGAGTCGCTTCGGCGTCCTCTCGTCAGGGAATTTGTTGATCGCGTGTTCGGTTCCGACCGATCGACGCTTTTCTCCTATCTAATGGAGGACGGCGAGCTTTCACAAGAAGAGATTGAAAGCATTCAGAAGTTGGTCACAAAGGCGAAAAGGCGGCTTGATCAATGAGCAGTTGGTTCGCCTTGAATTGCGCGATCACCGTAGTCGCGTTGATTGCAGTCCTTCTGCTCCGCAACTCGCCTGCAAGATTGTCGTTCATGGCCGCCTTCGCTGCGCTACTTTGTTGGTGCATTCCGCTAGAACCCATCGTGATCTCCTCGGCACCAGCGTTGGTTGCAGAATATGATCTTGTAGCGCTAACGCCCGATATCCTTCTGCCAACATCGCTACCAATGAAGGAAACGCCTGCCAACATTTGGCTTACGGCAATGATACTGACGACGCTTGCGGGGTTGGTGGTTTTTCTTGTTCGATTCTGGCGGAGCCGAGCGATCGTTCGACGCCTGGATACTCGCAGTCGACCGGCTCAGGTTGCAGAGCTCCCAAAACAATTCAAAGGCAGCGCGAAATCGATCTGTGTGACGCCAGGAAACGTCGCAATGACAACGGGGTATCTGCAACCTCGAGTATGGGTTGGCGAAGACCTTTTGGTGCGACCAGAAATAAGATCCGTTCTAGCCCATGAACTTACCCACGCCAAGCGACGGGACAACTTTTGGGTCTTGGTCATTGAAGCAATTCGTCATGCACTTTGGTGGAACCCGTTGGTGTGGCGCCTCGCAACTACCGCCAAAACAAGACTTGAAATGTCTTGCGATGAAGCATGCATGAACGCCATGGCCGGCGACACCTACCTGGAAGACCTGGGTCGACTCGCCCAGCTGTCGACCCTCAAGGGTTCTTTCACTAGTTCCGCGATCATTAATGGGAAAGCCATCATGTCAAGAATTCAGCACCTGTCCGCATACCCACGCCTGAGGGTCAAGCATTTGGCAGTACTTGGGAGCGCTGTAGCACTTGTGCTGTCGGTGGTCATCCAAGCAGAAGAAAAACAGCCTTCGCCCCTGGACAGTTCGGCGAGCAGCTCACTCACTATCGCGGATGACGGGAGCTATGAGCTTAAGCTTGAAAATGCCCACTATGGTGCCGCCATACAAATGCTCGCTAGTTTAGGGCGACTTCACGTTCTGGCCCATCCAGAAATCAATCAGCACCGAATTACGATCACTCTGGTGGGTACCACCGAGAACTGGATGGATGGTGTAAACGGCCTAGTTCAAGCCACAACACACTTCCGGGAAAGGTTTGGCGTGAAGCAAGACGGCGGGAACCTACTTCTTGCTCCGAAAGACCTGCTGCTAGCCGACAACAGAGGCTGGTTGGATGAGGCCCTGATCATGGGTTATATGAAACCCAGGCCCGACGAGCTGTCGGAGCTCAGAATCTCGGCCGACCTCATTGTTGCAGTCAATTCGGAGGAAATTTCCCGAAACGACCTCCTCCTAATGAATAAGAATTGGTTTGGCGTACGTCAGGGAGGATATGAGCTCAACGTAAAACCTACCGTTCTCGAGACGGAGCAAATTTTGCTGGAATTTCGACTCAGCGAAACGAAAAGCCGTGAACTGGTGGCGACGCCATCTCTGCTGACGGCTCCCGGAAAAAGGGCTCTTCTGGAATTAGAAACAGGCGAATCATCGGTTCGAGTTGCAGTGATCCCGAGTATGCTGGACTAGAGCATCGGAACAAACGCTATCCAGACCATCTGGCAAGATTAGAATTACAGCAGGTGAACAGTACCGTTTGCACTTCGGTATTTCAGTCGAACATCTGTAAACTCAAAAGCGCAACAAGCCAGCCACCTCCGCTGGCTTGTCGGAGGGACCACGCCAAAACAGCCCTATTGCTATTTCCCTCGGTTGTGTGGAACTGATGATGAGCAGGCGAATAACTTGAAGCCGCGCTGAATGTAGTGTTCGACTGAGCCAACGGCTTTCAAATTGACAGCTCGGTAAGCGCATAGGCCTATAATCCGATTATGCGCTCTCTGGTGACAGGACTCCTCGCACTACTAACTATTGCGGTAGGCGTTGCGCTACTTTTCGAGCGTCGTTCAACCAATGAAACAAGAGCCTTAGAAAACCACAGCGTCAGCCCCATCGGAAATGTGTCTGAGTCCGAAAAGCAAGACACATCTAAGAGTAATGGGAAAGCTGATAGGGCCACTAGCTCCGTGTCAGACCACGCGACTGCGTCCACCGCAAGCCTACCTAGGCTGAAAACATCAACTGCCATTTTCAATCCCGATGAGCACCCAAATACTTGGTTGAACAACGCCCGAAAATCTATGACGGATGCCGACCCAGGCGAAATTGGAACCAAAAAACAGGCCGCTGAGGATGGCGACCCAGAGGCCGCCTTCTGGATGTACCTTTTTTACACTTACTGCATGCCCGGACCGATCAACGATTGGCAACTGGATGCGCATTTGGCGCGTGCTCAGAAATCGTTAGACAACTGGCTTGAGAACAACCCGGATGAGGATTTGCCCGAGTGGCTGGCAAATCGCCTGGACTCCATCGACCATCGATTTCGTATGTGTCAAGGCATCGACCCGGAAGCAAACGTCGCGGGCATGGCACTGGCCTGGCTGGAAGCTGCGGCCGATACGGGCCATGTGCCAGCCCGGTTCGGCTACTACAGCATGGCAGCAAATCTGATAACCAACCTGGGAAACGGATTCGGTTTCCCGGAGCCTCATGTAATAGAGACTTACCGCAACAAGACGCGCTCCTACGTCGGGGCCATATTCGAGATGGAACATCCCGACAGGTTCTTTTTGATGGCGCAAATCATGGCCAACGGTATCGCTTTCGACTCCGACCCAAGCGAGGCCTACGCGTACGCACACGCTGCGGTATTGAGCAACAGCCCGTCAAGCGAACGTGCCCAAGCTTTAATCGGATTTCTGGAGATGCAGGTATCACCACAGGAGCGAGAGGTTGCCCGATCTTTGGCCGAAGACCTGCTCCAGATTGACTGATCAACACTTATCCAGCCAGCTCCTACTGAGAGGACTTAGGAAACAAGGTGTGGTTCCGGGAGGGGCAGCCAACATCGCCGCTAGCCGATAAATTATGAAAAAAACCTATTCTGGCTCTTGCCACTGTGGCCACGTCAAGTTCGAGGTAGACGCCGATATTGACCACGTCCGAATTTGTGATTGTTCGATTTGCCACAAGCGGGGATCAGCGATCTTCCGAATACCTGAATCTGCTATGCGCATTCTTACTCCACTTTCTGAAATGACCCTTTATCGGTGGGGCTCCGGCACCGCTACCGACTACTTCTGCCCGATTTGCGGGATTCTGCCATTTCGACGCCCAAGCAAACTCACTGCCACGGAAGTTGAAAAGGGCGTTGAACCGTTCAGCGGATGGGCGGTAAATGTCAGATGCTTGAAAGGCGTAGATCTTAAGACACTGCCGGTCGCGTGGATCGAGGGCAGTAAGATTCAGTTGCCCAATTGATTCTCAAACCCGCAGCAATCTACCGACAGCGGTTTGTGCGCTTGCTCAACCGTCAATGCGGCAACGTAAAATATAGCCACCGTTAATACGGAAGAAGCTTGTTCAGAGTCTTAAAGGGCCTGACCGATCTTGCTGTGTGAGCGAAGAGGAGCAGGGACTGTCTCTAACCGTTTCTGACGGAGGAGGGTCTCACCATCGTCTTCAGTGGCTTAGCATTGAGGGTATCTGTACCTTTCATAGCGACAGTGGCAAATTGATCTTATTCGCGATTTCGCCACGACGGAGGACACTATGCGCAACCTTCTACGGATGGCAGCACTGCTAGCCTGTATTTCGGCGAACGCTCGGGAGGCTTCTGTCGAGATTGCCGGCGTGGAGATCTACGTCGGGATGCCAGAGTCAGAAGCTATGTCAGCCTTCGCCCGCGTGAATTGCTTTGACATGCCAGCAGATTCGACGGCCGGTGAAATTCGTTGTGCTGTTGGAGACGGCATCAGTCCAGAATCAGATGGCGCCATCTCGTTTACCAATGGCGTTGTTTCTCACGCAACTCGAAACTGGCACGTCGCCATGCAGGACGAAAACTCTTACCAAGCCTTCGACCTTCTGAACTCTATTCTGGTGCTGATGACGGGTGAGGACAGCCATTGCGTAAAGATTGAAACCCACCAGTATCCAGAAAGACCGGCTAATGACGAAACTCCCTACCAGCCAGGTAGCCAGACGACAATCATCGCTTTTCCCGATAGGACGATCTCTTTACAGACGCAGGATCTGCGCGGTGGGTTCGTACTAATCAAGGAGAGCCTCAAAAGGAGTCCAACTCCCAGCGACGTCCGAACAAAAGGGCAGCGGATGCAATGGTGGGAGGGGTGCCAGTTCATTCAATAGCCCGAGGCTGCAACTATGCTGAACTCGCTCAAGGACCACTCAGAGGCTTGTCATCGACTCCCAAAAGGCTTCGCTCTAACCGCCTTCGTCGACCGATGTTGCAGGTATTTTGTTGCGTCAAGACAAATCAATAACTGAGTCTACGTCCAATCGCAGCGCTAAAAGCTCAGTCCGGGCTCGCGCTGACAAGATTAAGGATTACCGCTGTAAGAATCTGATTGCCGTGATTGAGGACCCGGTCGATATCCGGAACATCGGTACGGTGATTAGGAACGTGAATGCGCTCGGCGTAGAGAAAACCTATGTTGTGGACCCTCGAGGTGCGCTTCCAGACGACTGGCAAGACATGCGGGAGCGCAAATCTCTCTCCAAGACCTCTGTGTCTGCGGTGAAATGGAGCTTCGTAAAACGCTTCGACAGCACGCAGAGCTGTATTGATCATCTGAAGCGGAACCGCGTGTCATCCATCGCTACATCTCCACACCAGAAGGGTCACCGCAACATCGCGCTGAAGGATGGTGACTACACGGTTTTTACCAAGTTGGCAGTGTGGTTTGGCAATGAAAAGCGCGGACTGAGCGACAGGGCGATCGCACACGCAGAGTACTGTGTCAGCATACCGATGTTCGGGATGATCGAGAGTTTGAATCTCGGCACCACCTCCGGAATCGTCCTATATGAAGTAACGACTCAGCGACGAGCATACCAACAGAAGTTCAAACGGAGCGGAAAAAGAAGGCCGAGACGAGACACATGACCCGTTTTTTCGGTTTCCTGATTCCCGCAGCGACTCTATTTATCCCAAAACGGTGATCCATGATCAAAGGCATCAATCACATTACGCTGGCAGTTTCCGACCTCAAAGCATCGGTCTTTTTCTACAAGCGAGTACTGGGTCTAAGCCTGGTCTCTATTCACGAGGGAGGTGCGTATTTTAAAGCCGGTGATACGTGGTTTTGCCTGGTAGCAGATTCCGCAGCAGCGGATCAGTCGCGACTAGATTACTCTCATATCGCGTTTGACCTTTCTCAAGAAGATTTTGCGGTATTCGACAAGAAGCTCGCCGCCAATGGAGCGCGCATTTGGAAAAAGAATGCGAGCGAGGGACTTTCAATTTATTTTCTGGATCCAGACGGGCATAAGCTAGAGGCACATGTCGGGACACTAGAGTCGAGGCTTCACTCCATGCGGAGCAATAATCACAACAGCACTAGCGAGTCAGGCTGTGTGCTCTAACCAGTCGGCCTATTCCGATAGGCTGGACCGACATCAAGCGGGATTACGATTGGTAGCAGTAAATTCTTCTGTCCTAAGCGGCACTGGCCTATGTTTGGACTTAGGCGTGTCCCCAACGATACGTTCGCGTCTGCGGACCGACTATTGCAAAGGCTTTCTTGGTTTGAAGGGCGGCACAGCATTCCGATGGCAACTGACTCTCCTTCACAATCGGCTGAGCATCGCTTGAACTTGCTTCTTAGCACTTTGCTAAATAATTGTTTTCTATAGGTATTGAAGCAAAACACGCTTCGATGTATTGTGGAGGTGTTGCGGTCGTTCGACCACCTTTCCTTTTCCCATTTCACGACCCTCAAGCGGGGGAATAGGGACCCGGTCTCATTGAGACCGCTAAGTCCGGTGAGATGTATTCGGAGTTTCTCCTACCCAAGATGGCCCGCAAACCCTAAAGAAATCCTGCGGTGGCGCCGCCGATTTTTTTCATGCCGACGACCCATAGGACAACGGCATCTTGAACGCCGGAAGAGCTTTTAGCATTCTGCTAAATAACTGATTTTCTTGAAAATATTGACACCAAGTCGGTGGCAATGTAGATTTGAGTCTGAGTGGTCGTCCGACCACTTGCCTCCCCTTATTCTGTTCCCGATCCCACGACGGGAGGATATACACCTGTTCTCAATGAGAACAGTAACGCCGTAAAGTCCTTCGCTGAGTTTTTCTCGTCTTGAGAACCTCAAAATAAACTCAATCGCCTCGGCACCGGGCTTTTTGTCGCCCTTTTCGCAACACAGCACAGACTGACTCGGACTTTAGGCAATAAAAGGCCGCCGCTCATTATGTTTCTGGCGCCCGCCCTATAGCCGACCAAAGTGAGCTTTCCCTGCTAACTGAACCTTCTTGGTTCGGTCGTGAGGGTCGCCCCCCAATTTCTGGCCGATCCAGAAATCCGAACGAATCACACCTGGTTTGGCGGCTCCGAGTCCGTTCGCCACTCGGCAGCTCATTGAGTTTGATTCGCTCGATTCACCGTTGTGATGGGCCAGACTTACCCCTGGTTTGCGAAGACGACGACCTCACCGCTCGCCCGCGTCACTACTAGCGCAGCGTGTAGTGACGCGGGCCGCAATCCCTGCTGCCATGCGGGCTAGCGCCCCCTATTCACAAATTACGGGCGCGTTTTCCCGGACTTTTCCGTAGCCGTACTTCTATCGTCGGCATACTGTATCTCCCACAACCGTGGCTACTTCGGCTAAGTGGCAACCCAGGCAGCTCGCTGCCTTCGCCGGTCTCCGGCTAACGCTTTTTTTGGCGTTCTACTTCGGTGGTGCTTGTTGCCACCTAAAGGCTCTTCGGAGCGCTTTCTACATTCACGAGAGGAGGTTTTTTATGTCTCGCTATCTTTGATTCGGCGGTTTTCCGTCTTGGCTCGTCTTCGGACGATTTCGTTCAATTCACGATAGGAGGTGATCTTCGTCGTTCTCACCGGGGCCGTAAGGCCCACTGGTAGCCCGATACTCAGCGCTACAGCACTGACTGTCGGAAGCTAATTGGGCTTCAGGCCTAGGGACTGGTGTCCCGTGACCCTTACCGAGAAGACTCTCGGACTGCGTATCGCTCTCAGGTGCGTGGTGGTCATCCAAACTCACCAAACTGAGATGACGCACCATGAAAGACCTGAACTACCAGCTAAAGCGGTTATGCCGTCAGAACCGGGACGGCAGCTATTCAACACAGGCCAATCGGTCGCGGATGTTGGACCAGATGGCCCATCAGCTTCATGAGCTGGGCTATCGGCGCATGGGCGCCACATCGATCAAGCCGAAGCATGTCACTGCACTTACAGACCTGTGGAAGGAACAGGGGCTGAGCATCGGCTCTCAGAAGAACCGACTGTCAGCGCTGCGATGGTGGGCGGGAAAAGTAGGCAAGGCTCACATCATGGCCAAGGACAATGCGGAATATGGCCTTGAGACGAGAAGCACGATCCCAGCGGAGTCCAAAGCGCAGACGCTGACGCCGAGTCAGATCAACAGGGTCGAGGATCCTTACATTCGACTCAGTCTGAGACTCCAGCAGGAGTTCGGGCTCAGACGCGAGGAGGCGATCAAGTTTCGGCCAAGCTACGCGGTCCGGAAAGACGCGATTCAGCTCAAGGCGAGCTGGACCAAGGGTGGAAGGCCAAGAGCGATACCAATCCTGACCGAAAGACAGCGAGTCCTCTTGATGGAGATCGAGCAGTTGGTTGGGAGCGGCGCTCTGATTCCAACCAAGCTTAACTACGTCGAACAACTCAGGAAGTACGAACGGCACACCCGCCAAGCTGGGCTAAGGAATCTTCACGGATTGCGCCACGGCTACGCACAACGGCGCTACGAACAGCTCACAGGATGGAAATGTCCTGCGGCGAGTGGTCCTGATCGCCATCAGCTCACCCGGGAAGCCAAAAGCCTGGACAGAAAAGCACGGCTGACTGTCAGCTCGGAGCTCGGCCACGCGCGGGAGCAGATCAGCGCGACGTACCTAGGCCGATGAATCGACGACCACTCATCGCGCCGCGGATACTCAGGCTACGAGACGCGCCAGCTTATCTGGGCATGGACCGAAACCGCTTCAACCGCGAGGTTCGACCCTACCTGACCAGGGTGCCCATCGGCCGGCAAGGCATCGCGTTTGATCGACTTGAACTCGACCAGTGGGTGGACGACCATATCTCTCGCAACGGGCGTCCCGCTATGAGGAGACCATTATGGGACGCAAAAAATCACCGGGCCTCAAGAAAAGAGGCCGTATCTGGTGGATCGACAAGCAAATCAAAGGATACGGAAGATTGGCGGAAAGCTGCGGCACAGGCAATCTCGCGGAGGCGGAACGATATCTAGCGTTCCGGCTCGACGAAGTGCGCCGAGCAACGGTTTACGGCATTCGACCGACACGGACGTTTCAGGAAGCAGCCCTCAAATACCTGGAGGACTACGCTAACGAAGCCAGCCTTGAACGGTATTTGTATGCCTTTAATCGCGTGATGCCGTACATCGGCCACCTCAACCTGGACCAAATCCACAACGACTCCCTGATACCCTACCGACGCGCACGCAGAGCCGACGGTGTTGCCGCTGGCACCATCCGCAAGGAACTGAGCTGCGTTCGACGGGTGCTGAACCTGGCAGCCAGAGTGTGGCGGCATCAAAACGGCCTGTCCTGGCTTGCCACCGCACCATTGATCGAGATGGAGAAAGGCTACGCCAGGTCACCCTACCCGCTGAGCTGGGATGAACAGGATCGGTTCTTCGCCGAACTACCGGAGTACGTCAGGCGAATGGCCCTTTATAAGGTCAACACCGGTTGCCGGCAGAAGGAAGTCTGTCAGCTTCGGTGGAACTGGGAAGTGGCTGTGCCAGAGTTGGGTACCAGCGTCTTTGTGCTGCCGAGCAACCGAGACTTTCGAACCAAGAACGGCCGAGAGCGTCTCGTGCTGCTCAATACCTTGGCGCGAGAGGTGGTTGAGGAACAGCGAGGGAAACACCCCGAGTTTGTTTTCACCTACCAGGGGCGGCCAACACTCAAGCTGCTGAACTCGAGCTGGAAGAGTGCGCGCATACGGGCGGGGCTGCCGGACCTACGCGTCCACGACCTGCGCCACACGTTCGGCCATCGATTACGGGCTGCTGGGGTTAGTTATGAGGACAGGCAGGACCTTCTTGGGCATAAGTCCGACCGCATGACCACCCACTACTCAGCACCGGACGTCGCGCGCCTTCAAAAGGCCGTCGAACAGGTCTGTGTAAGGCGTTTAAACACGGTACTGAGGGTAAAAACTCGCACAATTCTCGCACAATCGGAGGTTTTGCCGGCTTCGCCGAGGGAACGAAAAATCGTAAGCCATTGAATTAGCAGGGGAAATATGGCGCGCCCGAAGGGATTCGAACCCCTGACCTCTGCCTCCGGAGGGCAGCGCTCTATCCAGCTGAGCTACGGGCGCGCGGTGATCCGAGGTTGGCGAGGGCCGGGTTCGGATGGGGCCGCGAAAAGCGGTCGGCAAGTGTAGCCAATTCGCTCAAGCAGGTCTATTCGGCTGCGAGGCCCAGAAGGACTCGCGCCGTGCCCCTCTGGCCTCAGAGGGTCTCCTCGAAGCCGTTCGCAAAGATCACCTCTCCTGAAACCGGCACACACGCGGAGAGCTCCGAGGTGTTGCCGTCCGGATCGGTGGCGGTGGCGGTAATGCCCTGCCCCTCCGGGACTGTTGCGGACAGCGTGGCGGATACGTCAGCGTCCCCGTTGCCGTCTGTCGTCACCTGGATGCTTTCGAGAAATGTTCCGGCCTCCTGCATTTGGCAATCGGTGCTGGAGAAAAACTCGACGGTGAACATCGTGTCCGGTGCGCTATTCAGCGTACCGGAGATGATCGTACTGCCGGGTTGCGCGCCATCCAGCTCCGGGAAGTTCTGGAGATTATTTGCGCCCGCATCGGCATCCTGAGGGTCATTGGCGGAAGGGCCATCCCCGTTCAGTTCGATCGCCAGACCACCGTTGTTGACCAGCGAGTTCTGGCTGATGAGATTTCCCGTGCCCTGGTTGACGGCTACGCCGTGCACAACGTTATCGCGAATCGTGTTGCCCTGCACAACGTTGTCATTAGACGCCCCACCGTTACCTCCAATGGCAATCCCGTTTGTGCCGTTCCCGACAATGGTATTGCCGGCGCCCGGCAACGAACCGCCGATCGTCTGGGAGGCAGTGGCAAAAAGAAAAATACCGTGCACGTCGTTGCCAAACGAGCCGCTGCCGCTTGCGTCCGTCCCGATCAGGTTACCCAGAATCACGTTATCGACGCCGGCGCTGCCAGCGAAGACCCCCCAAGTCCCGTTGTCGCTGACGACGTTCGCAGCACCCGGCTCCGTTCCGCCGATGGTGTTGCCCGTGCTTCGATCGCCGAGAAAGACTCCCACCTCGCCGTTGCCGAGGGCCCCGGTCCCCGCCGCATCCAGACCAACGTAGTTTCCCTGGACAACGCTGCCGGTTATGTCGTCAAACAGCTGGATGCCATGCACCGCATTGCCCGAGACCACGTTGCGAGCACCCGCAGCAGTTCCGCCGATGGTATGGCCCGTAGCCTGACTGACAAAAATGCCCGTGGAGGTGTTGGGCAGCGCGGTCTGTCCGTCGGCCGTGGTTCCGATGAGGTTGCCCTGGACCGTTGTGTTGTTGGCATTGGGGTTGATCTGGAGACCGAAGCCGTTGTTCCCCGACAAGAGGTTCCCCGCGCCCGCGTCGGTGCCGCCGATCAGCGTACCAACGGCATTCTCCAGATAGATGCCCTGCCCTGTGTTCGGAATCGCCACGGTGCCGTTGGCGTCAGTCCCCACGCGATTGCCCTGGATGACGTTGTCGGCCGAGCCCGCGCTTGGGATGGAAATACCGGCTGAGGTATTGCCGGAAATGAGATTTCCGGCACCTGGCGCCGTACCGCCGATCTGGGTGCCGCCAGCGACGAGTACCAGCACGCCCTCACTCGCGTTGGGCAGTGCCGTATCGCCGTCCGCGTTGGTGCCGATGTAGTTGCCCTGAATCGTATTGCCCGAGCTGTCGAAACCTCGGAGCGGAAACACCTGAACGCCCGCATACGGCGCAAAATCGCCGTCCAGGCCATTGCCCGCAACCACGTTGCGCGCCGCGGGGGTGGTTCCGCCAATGGTGTTGTTCGGGGCATCGAAGATGAAAATACCCTGCTCATCGTTGCCGATGGCCGCGGTACCTGCCGCGTTGGTTCCGACCAGATTACCCTGCACCAGGTTGTCCACCGTGGCGTCAGCGGTGTCGCTAAATCGCCTGACGCCGATACCCCACCGGTTACCCGACGAAACGTTGCCAGCGCCCGGCTCGGTGCCGCCCACCGTGTTGCCCGACGCGTTGCCAATCAGGACACCAGCATCCTCGGCGTTCGGTATGGCCTGCGTTCCTGAGACGTCCAGGCCAAGATAGTTGCCTTCGATGCGATTGCCGCTCCCGCCGATCACTGCGACTCCAGCGCGAGTGAGCCCACCGATGACGTTGCGATCGGCGGCCGTACGTCCACCGATGACATTGTTGTCCGTGCGGACGATGACACCGTTGCCAGCCAGTCCGACCGCAGCGTCACCCGCCGCGTTGGTCCCGATGTAGTTGCCCACAATCAGGTTCCCGCCCAGGGTCAGCAGCGCAATACCGTCGCCGGAAAAACCGTTCACCACCAAACCGCGCACCGTCGAGGACCCGCCAAGCAGCACCAGTCCGCTCGTGTTGTCAGCAGCAATGCCGCCGCCGTCGAGTACGATGCAGGGCGGCGTGGCACACTGGCTCGATGCATCAAGCACAATCGGTGACGTCACATCCGGCAGCCCTGAGGCGAGCGCAATCGTCTCCACCGCGCCGGATCCGATAGCAAACGTGATCACTTCGGTGCCGGCGCCCGAACTGCAGTCACCGCTGGTGGTATCGGCGTCCGCATTCGCGTTGTTGATCGCCTCCCGAAGCGTGCAGTCACTGTCACCGGCGGTCGCGGTGTCGGCGGCGGAGTTCACCACAATGCTGCCGCCGCCTTTCTGCCGCAGCAGGCTGAGCGTCGGTTTTTCGGAGGACAGCAGCAGCAGCTCGCTGGTAGCGCTACCGTTCATGCGCAGCGGCAGCAGCTGCTCGGGGAACGACTCCAGTGCCCAGCTCTTTTCGGCGATCGCGCGTTCATCAGGTTTGCCTGTCTGCACACCGACCAGCGTCATGCTGCCGGCGCTGTTGAACACCAGCAGCTCCTCGTGATCACCGGCGAAACCCGCCGGCTGGATCCGGCTGGAAGAATCAGCGGTGAGCCAGGTCTCGCGAACAACTTGGAACCCTTCAGAAACGGTCCTTTTGGACTCGCTAGCCGTGGCCTCTCGGTTCAGCGCGAGGTAGGCCAGACGGCCGCTGGCGCCGAGGACCGCCAGCTCCGCGGCGCCTTGACCCGGAAGATAGTCACCGATCTTCAGATCCAGCAATGCTTCATCCCAGTGCCAGATTTCGAGATCGTCCTCGGTGACTCCTGCGGCCAACCTCATGTCCCTCCCACGCAGCATAGCCAGGTCGCTTCCGGCGGCAATGACCACGTCGATTCCCAAGGCCCCGTCAAGCTCACCCAGCGCCAGCGCCTGAGCGGCCGCGGGAATCGGCAGGACGATCGGATCCGCAGCCAGCACGCCGGCGCCGCTCTGGTACACAATCGCCAGAGCCTCTCCGTTGCTGACTACCGAAACGACCAGGTCCGCGAGCCCATCGCGGCGGTTCACCTCTCCGCTGGTGATCGCCGTGATTCCTCCGGGAAAGGCCATGGCTTTGCCAAGCCTCAAACGACCCTGCCCATCCCCAAGGAGCGGTTGAACTGTCGTTTCACCCTCGCGGGCGGCCAGCAGATCGAGATGGCCGTCAGCGTCGAAGTCGCCGGTTAGCAGCTGCGTCGCTGGCCAGGAAGTCTGCAGCGTGGTGAGAGGCTCGCTGAACCGGGGCGACGCAGCAGCCGTAAGCCGGCTGTTCCGCCGACCTCGAAACACCGTTACCTCGGACCCCTGCTCGAGAGCAAACGACACCGCTAGATCCTCAATGCCGTCACCGTCGAAGTCAGCCGCCGCGATGGCTAAGGCGTTTTTGTTGACCGAATGCTCCTCCGACCAAAGGCGCTCGTTTGCGAGTTCAAACTCGGACGCACCTGACACCGGCGACAGCACCAGCAGCGCCAGCCCAAACCAAACCCCTGCGTTGCCACCGGGAAATTTCACCGATTTGCTGACACCCATATCCGTTTTCCTTGCTGATCTAAGTCTTGAAGCGCTGAACGAGCGAATCCCGGCTCATGCTCATTCGCGAGGCTCGATCCCGCTGTCTGCCAACACCGGTTGGCTTGATTGAGCATGGGATCAAACTAGCTCGCCAAAACCGTCGGCGGAAGGGCTTCCTTTAAATGATCAGAGTTTCGTCGCAACTTCGTCAAAGTTGCGAGTCAGCTGGAAAAACCGCGACTTTTGGCCCTCACCATCGCCGCAGAAAACAGCGGCCATTTGAGCGAGCACTGAAAGCCCGCCGGATTGTCTAGCGGACCGCTCAACCGACCAGAAAAGCGAAAAACCCGAAGGTCGATCGAGTGAGCGCAACGCTCACGACCCAGGCAAAGGTCAGCAGTGCAAGTACCAGGCAAAGCACGCGGACGTTTTTCCGCCTGGCGCGTTTCAGCGCAAGTGAACCAAGAACGATGTAGGCCAGCAGGCCAAGGACTTTGGCGGTCAGCCAATCATGGCTGAGCGGGTACTGATGGAGCATGGCCGCCAGCGTAAGGCCGGTCAGCAAAAAGACGGTGTCATTAATATGTGGGAGCGTTCGGGTAAGTCGGTGCTGAAGCAGCGGCGATTCGCGGATCATCCACCAACCTCGCAGCATAAATCCGCTGATGGTCAACACGGCGGTGGTCTGATGGATCAGTTTGACCGTTAGGTACACGGCTGCCGGCGGCCGTTCACCACATGCCGTCGGACTGCACCGCCAGCTCAGCGACCAGCCCTTCCTCAACCCAGCCGGACATCAGCTCGATTGAGCGTGCCTGCGCGTCGCCCGTGTCGTGCCAGCGGAGAAGCGTCTGATTAACGTCGCTGAACGGTGCGCCGGCGGAGACGCGCTCGAGGGCTGCCTGCTCGTCGGGCTCCACGGCCCGAAATCGGATGATCCGTTTTGCGTCGCGGTAGATCAGCCAGGCGCTCGCGGCGCGGTTGGCCGGTGGCGGCTTTTGACCCTTTTCCACCGCACGCCAGATCGTGACCGCTGGATAGTCGAAACGCGCGACCTGCACGCTTGGATGCAGATGCAGCGTCAGCATCGACCACTGCTCCGCCGACAGATCGGTCATTTCCTCCATCGTCACCCGCGTGCCGGCAGCAGCGTCCGCGGTCTGCAGCCTAAGGCGCTCAAAACGTGCCAGCTCAGCCAGCTGCGGTGCGCGGTTGAAATTGGGGTGGGTTTCGAGAAAGTCCGGCAGCGCGTCGCCGAAATGCCGCAGCGACGACTCCCGCGACTCGTGGTCCTGCAGGTATTCGCGGACCAGACGCAAAAACACTTTATCTTTCACGTAGCGCCGCAGCATGGCGTGCTCGGTGGCCAGCGTTTCCAGCAGGTTCTTGAGATAAGCCTTGCGATAAATGTTGAGCTGAGTTGTCCGCGGGATCGGGCCCTCTTCGGCAAGGAACCCCGCCAGCTGGTCCCGGTTGGAGCCGATCAGATCGCGAAGAAATGCCTGCTGCAGCTCTTGGAGACTCATGGTTTCGGCACCGGGGCGCCCAGCCCCTTGCTGGCGCGGTTTCGTGCACGGGTCAGCTCGTCGATCAGATCGCTGAAGGCAGGTGCTGCACCCTCACGCTTCACGACCGTGCTGACAGCACCAAAGCGCCGAACGGCTGACTGGTAGAGCTCGTAAACCGGCTTCGGAATTGGCCGGGTTGGGTTGCCAATCAGCAGGTCACCCTCGCGCGTGCAGCTCGACAGGTGGATCTGCTGAACCCGCCCCACGTTGAGTGCAGCGAGGTAGTCTTCCGGGTCGAAGCCATGATTCTTCGCGTTGACCAAGACGGCGCCCAGGTCGAGCAAAATTTTGCAGTCGGCGCGTTCTGCCACCGCGTTGAGAAAATCCCATTCCGCCAGCTCGAACTCACGGTAGACAACATAGCTACAGACATTTTCGACCAGAATCTTCCGCCCCAGCAGCTCCTGCACCTGTCCGATACGCTCGACTACGTGGGAAAGCGCCTCCTCGGTCCCCGGCAGGGGCAGGGGCAGATGGCTATTGACGCCCGCCGCCCGGGAAAACGCGAGCTGATCGGAGATCCACTGCGGTTTGAGTTCATCAGCCAGCGCTTTGAGCTGATTGAGATACCGATTGTCCAGGGGCTCGGTGCTGCCGATGGACAGACCGGCGTTGCCGAGCGCCATCGGGTAACGATCCCGAAGCGTCATCATGTAGTGGCGCCGCAGACCACCCGGGGCCATAAATTTCTCGGTTTGAAGTTCGAACCAGTCCACCTCCGGGCGCGAATCCAGCACGTGCTGACCGTGTTCGGCTCGAAGCCCCAGACCGAAACCGAGATATTTCATGCGCTGAAGATATCATGGCAGCCAACCGCGCTAACACCCGGCCCGCCAACCGGCGCCATAGGACAGACGGCTGAGCCAGACGATGCTTTCACCCCACAGAATTCTGATCATCGCGGAATCGCGTAACACATCCCAACTCCTGGCGTCTTACCACTGAACGTTACGAGAGACCGCAATGCAGGCCGTATCCGACGAACAATTAATTAGCTGGGTTGCCGACGGCGACAGCTCGTGCCTCGGCACGCTGTTTGAGCGCCATCATCGGGGCATCTACCAGTTCTGCCTGCAGCTCACCCGGAATCCGGCGCTGGCGGAAGACTTGACCCAGGAGATCTTTATCCGCGTGCTGCGCAAGGCCGGCAGCTTTCGCGGCGAAGGCTGCTTTAAAGCCTGGCTCTACAACGTTGCGCGCAACCTGACGTTCGACGAGCTGAGGAAAAACAAGCGCCGCGGCATCACGGTGCCTGAACCCGATGCGGAAAACCTCGGCCACATGGTGGACGAACGCAGCGCAGAACAAAGCGCCAGCGACAAGCAGCGCCTCGATCAGCTGGAAACCGCGCTGGCCCGGCTGCCAGAGGCTGCCCGGGAGGTGATCTGGCTGGGCCGTTTTGAATTTGAGGGCTACGACGAGCTGGCCCAGGCCCTGGGCTGCAAGCCCGGCGCGGCGCGGGTCCGCATGCACCGTGCCATGAATCAGCTTAACGACATATTTAAGGCCATGGAGGTTAACCCCGCACATGTCTGACGAAAAACAACGTGGTGTGCCGTTCGACGGCGCGCCGGAAGAACAACAACTCTGGGACAGCCTGTCTCAGATCAACCGGGCAGAACCGGGGCCCGCGCTCCGCAGTCGGTTTTACGATGCGCTGAGCGAGGCCAGCCGGCCGACCCTGGCGCAGAGGCTGGCGGCGCGCTTCGGCAACGTCAGCCTTTGGGTACCGGCCGTCGCCTGCATGGTGATCGGTCTGGGTCTTGGGCTGGCACTGAATCCCTCATCGCAGGGCACGGGCACAACCGATCAGCTGGTAGCGCTGCAGGAGCAGGTGTCAGACCTGAACCGCCGGGTACTGCTGGACCAGCTGGAGCAGGCGTCAACCAACGCACGACTGCGCGGCGTGATTGCAGCCGGTGAGCTCGTGGCAGATGACCCTGACCTGGCCAGGGCCCTCCTGCGCCGCGCCAGTCAGGACCAGAGCGCCTCGGTGCGCAGCGCTGCTATCGACGCGCTGGGGCCGCAAATCGCCAGCGCTGAGGTCGGCGACGAGCTGATGGGGCTGCTGGAGGGTGCCGATTCTCCGCTGGTGCAGCTGGCGCTTGTCGATCTGGTGCTGCGCCACGGGACCGCGCGGCAGGTCCGTCTCCTGCTGGACCTGGCCCGCGCCGAGCGGCTGCACCCCGACCTGGTGCCCTACGTAACCAGCGCTGTTGAACCAACGGAGGCCTGATCACCATGAAAAACCTGACTTATATGATTCTAGGCGTATGGCTGCTCAGCAGCAGCCCCGCCGGCGCCGTCGAAAAGACTGACAGCTGGGACCAGGTCTTCCCGGTTTCGGGCAACGCACCTCGGCTGGTAGTCCACAACGTGTGGGGCGACGTTCGGGTCAACGCGAGCTCAGCCGGTGAGATCCGCCTGGCGGTCGCGGAGCGACGATGGGCTCCCACGCAGGCGCTGTTTGAGCGCTCGCTGGAAGTGCTTCCCCTTCTGCTGGAGGCTGACGATAACAGCGTCAGCCTGATGCTGGGCGGCCAGGACCGCTGGCAGCGATCGAACCCTTGCCGCGGGTGCCGAGTCGACCTGGATATCGAGGTATGGGTGCCGGTGGACGCACAAATTGAGGTGCGCACCGTCAATGACGGGCAGGTCCGAGTCGACGGAGTTGAGGGCCTCGTCAGCGCCAGTAACGTCAATGGCCCGGTCTTTGTGAGCGGCGCACGTGACTGCGGACGCGTGAAGTCCATCAACGGCCAGCTTGACCTGACCCTGACCGGGTCGCCAGGCCAGGCCTGTGAGGTCGAGACCATCAACGGTGACATCACGATTGCGCTCCCGACCGGCAGCGGCATGGACCTGGCGGTGGACCTGTTCAACGGCAGCGTGCACAGCGAATTTGAGATTGAGCCGGTGGCGCTGGAGCCCTCGGTCAAGAAGACCCGGGACGGCAAACGCGTTCGCTACAAGATCAACCAGGCAGGGGGGCTGCGCATCGGCGCAGGCGGGCCTGTCTTTTCTGTCAAGTCGCTCAACGGCGACATCGCGATCAAAGAGATTTGACACGCGAACACCAACGATATGGGATTTGAGAAATGGAGAGCACAATGAGTTTAAATAACCAGTATTTACCGCGGAGCGCCGGTTGGCCGGCAGCCCTCTACAGCATGCTGCTGACCCTGCCGCTGCTGGTGGGCGGCCTCGCGCAGGCTCAGGATGTCGAGACGATCAACATTCCGCTCTCGCGGCCGGGCGAACCCGTCTCCATCGACGTGAGCATTTTGTCCGCGCACATCGAGGTGATCGGCGAAGACCGCGAGGACGTGCAGTTCGACGTGTCGGTACTCTCCGGTCAGCGCAGCATCATTACCCCCAGCGGCGCAAAACCCATCAAGACCGGCGGCTATTCGCTGGAGGTGGAAGAGGAAGACAATCGGATTTCGCTGAACTCCGATTGGCGAACCAACCGAGTCCGGGTGACGATCCATACGCCCCATGACGCAAACCTTGAGCTGTCGACCGTCAACGATGGGGTGATCGAAATATCGGACGTCAACGGCGAATTTGAGCTCAGCAACGTCAACGGCCCGATCACGGCGACCAACGTCAGCGGCTCAGTCATCGCCGAATCGGTGAACGAAGACATTCGCATCGAGCTGACCGGGCTGGAATCCGACCACGCGCTGTCGCTGACGTCGGTCAACGGCAACCTCACGGTGGCATTGCCCAATGAAACCGGCGCGGAGTTCCACATCGATACCGCTCGCGGGAACATTTACTCCGACTTTGAGGTTGAGGTCCGGCCGACCAAGCCGATGGTGGACCGCTCGCGCAAAGGCCGCGGCGTCAAGGTGAAGGTGGGTACCGTCATCACCGCACTGGTTAACGGCGGGGGCCCGGTGATTAAGACGAAAACGCTCAACGGCGATATCCAGATCGCAAAATCCGCCGGCTGACCTCTTTAGTTCGGTAAGACAACGTTTTAGACCGCGGCGGCGATTGACGGAACGATCGCCGCCGCGTTGGTTTCTAAAACGTCGGCACGCCCACTAAGGAAGCTAGCCTTCCTCAGCCACCTGCACCATCACCTTGCCGTGCTTCTTCCGCGGCGCCCGCAGATACTCCCAGGCCTGCGGATACTCCGCCATCGGAAACACCCGATCGACGTTAGGTCGAATCGCACCGGATTTCAGCGACTCGTAGACAAAGCTTAGGCCTCGCGCCTGCGAGTCCGGGTCCTGAACGTAATGAAACAGCGAATAAGGTTTGAAGGTGGCGTTGGCCTGATAAAGGTCCATCATCGGCAGCTCGGGCAGCTTTTCGTCGAGCGTGCCGTAAGTAAAAATCTGCGCGTCTTTGGCCAGCGCTTTGCTGTACTGCGCAATCATGCCCGCACCCACCGAGTCGAAGACGGCGTGCACGCCGACGCCGTCGGTGAATTCTTTGATCGCCTCCGGCAGGCCTTCACCTTCCCCAAAATAGGTGTGGCTGGCGCCGCCGGCTCGGAGATAATCGTCGTTGTAGTCGTAGCGCGACGTGCCGATCATCGTGGCGCCCTTCATGCTGCCGATTTCCAGCGCGGCATAGCCGGCGGTGCTGGTGGCAGCCGTCACCAGGATGTTCACGCCGGGGCCCGCCGCCGCCAGTTCGGCGACCGGAAAGTAGGCCGTCATGTACTGCATCCAAATGGAGCCCGCCTCGACGGCGGTTAAGCCTTCCGGCGCCGGCGTCAGGTAATGGGCATTGATGAGCATCGTCGTGGCGCTGCCGCCTTTCATGTCGTAGAAATACGGCAGCGTGCAGTAGCGCGCGCCGGGCTCAATGCCCTCAACCCCCTCGCCTACCGCGTCGACAATCCCAACGGCCTCGCAACCTATCCGGGCAGGGAGCTCGCTGAAATTGAACGAATACCGACCTTGCATCAGATCCATGTCGCCCCAGTTGAGCGCAAACGCCTCAACCCGCAGGCGCACCTCGCCGGGACCCGGATCGGCGGGTTCGCAAGGCCGCAGCTCCAGTCCGGCAATGCCCGCGTATTCGCTGATCACCCATTCTTGGTGGTTCTTAGACATGACCCGGTCCTCCGTAAGGTGGCAAGCGCAGCGAGATCGTGCGCGCTGTTAACTGGCGGGTTTGAGCTGAACCCGCGACGAAATGAAGGTCCCGCACAGGTAAACCAACATTGAAACGGCAATCGAATCGAGCGCCGGCGACCCTGTGGGTGAAGGCCCACCGGAAAAGGTCGAGGCGCCGGCGGCAATGCCGGCGACCCAGCCCAGCATCGGTGGAATTCGAAACAGGGGCAGCCGGCGGCGGGCATCCTCGCTGTGGTCGGAGCGAAACATCAGCGCGTCGGACGCCAGGATGCCGACGATCGGCGGGATCGCGATGCTCAGCAGCACGAGGTAGTCGGTGAGGAAGGCTTCCACGTGCACGAGCGCCAGTCCGGTACCGGCAACACCGATCGCCAGCACCACCGGCGCAAAGCCTGAGCGCGGAAAGATGGTCGTAAAGGACAACGCCGCGGAATAGACGCACAGCACGTTCGATGACCACGCGGCGAGCCCCAGCAGCGCAAATGCCGGCACGCCGATCCCCAGCGACGCCATGACCTTAAACAGGTCGCTCTCTCCGGCCGCAACGCTCGGGATCGCGGTGCACAGCAGCACCAGCGGAAAAGAAATCCCCAGCGCAAAGAACGCTGATATCAAAGCCGCCTTCCGGCTGGGCGCAAAGCGCGCGTAGTCGGGCTGGATTGCCACGCCGGCGATGTAGCTGCCGATCACCGCGGAGACCGCGGTGGCCAGGTTCATATCCGAGGTGCTCGGCAGCAGCGATCCACTGCTGAGCTGCTCGCGCGACAGCCAGGCTGCAAGGAGAAGGAACGCAAACATCAGCGGCACCAGCGCCAGCGCCAGCCGATCCAACCCTTTGAAGCCCGCAATGGTAACCCCGACGATCAGGACACCGCCCACAATCACCAGCGCACTGAACGGCACGCTGACGCCAAATACGCTTTCGGCCAGACCCTGAGCGGCGATGGCGAAGATGCTGGAGATCACCCCGAACCAGCCGACCAGCGACAGCGCGATGGCCAGACTTGCGGCCCGCCCGCCGATACGGCCGAAGGCAAACTGTCCGAGCATATGGGCGGAGAGCCCCGACTTCTGCCCGGCCGCCCCGGTGGCGGCACCGAGGAGCCCCAGCACAAAACAGCCGAGGACAAACGCGATAGCGGCTTGTCTGAGACCTAGGGACGAGCCGATCTGAGCGGCCATCAGAAAACCGGGAATGGAGATGGTGCCGCCGATCACCACCAGCGCAATGTGCCACCCGCTGTAGGTGGCGTCGCGCGGCACCTGGCTTAGGGTGAACTCACCGCTCTGGCCAGGCGCGCTGCTCACGCGCTAGCGGCGCGAGCGGCTTCGGTGGCCTGCGCGTCGACGCTGCCGTCGTCACCCAGCACTACACGGTACTGCTCACGAGCCGCATCTCGGGTTACCAGACCATCCAGCACATCTGCCCGCACCTGCTCCGGCGCTCGCTCCATCGCTGGGCCGAAGCCACCGCCACCGCCCGTTCTTGAACGGATGATGGTGCCCGCCGCTACCGGCTTGGCGTTCACCTTGAGGTAGGTTTCGGTGTCTTCACCGGGCACGTCGACTTCCACTCGCGGCGGCCGGGCGTCACCACCGTCGAACAGCCCCCAGGCCGGCGTCACGGCGCGCTCAAACCAGAGATAAAGCACGGAATCGGCCAGCACCTCGTATTCACGATAGGTGCCGTTGCCGCCGCGATACCGGCCGGCGCCGCCGGAGTCTTCGCGGATGTTGTAGCGCCGGATCCGCAGCGGATACTTGCGTTCAAACACTTCGATCGGCAGGTCTTTGAAGCTTCCGTTAACGTTGTTGATCAGCGAGTTGGCCCCGTCACCGCCGTCGAAGGCACCCCAGCCTCCAGTGGTCGGCTCGATCATCAGGTAAGGCTGGTCGCCGTTGCGCGGATCGGTGCCGGCAATGGTGATCACCATCGAGTCGCCGTAGTGCGCCCCCGCAACGCGCCCCGGCATCGCCGGCGCCAGCGCCTTAATCACGAGATCAATCAGCAGCCCGAGCGGCGTGAAGTACCAGCCACAGGCCGCCGGTTCTTTCGCGTTGAACACGCTGGAATCGGGTGCACTCACCTCGAGAGGCTTAAACGAGCCGCCGTTGGGTGATACGTCGGGGCTTACCAGCAGCTTGTAGGCCACGCGGACGGCGGCGATAGTCTGGGTCAGCCCGCAGTTGATCGGACCGCGGGCCTGCGGGCTGGAGCCCGCGAGGTCGAGACGCATGCTGTCGCCGGCCACATCAATTTTGAGCTTCACCGGGACCGGACCGTTGCCGAGGCCATCGTCGTCCAGCGCACCTTCCGCGACGTAGCTGCCGTCAGGAATCTCGCCGACAGCCTGCCGCTCGCGGGTTTCGGTCTGACGGAAGATCTCGTCGCGCGCCGCGCGAATGGTCTCCACGCCAAAGCGGTCAAAGAGCGACTTGAGGCGCCGCTCGCCGGTGCGCCCGGCGGCGATCTGCGCGTTGAGGTCGCCGATCAGCGCGTCCCCAAAGCGGCTGTTGCGCCGCAGCAGATCGATCACGTCATCGCGGGCGACGCCACCGTCGTATAGCCGGGTGGGCCCCCAGCGCGTACCTTCCTGATAGATCTCGTGCGAGTCCACCGGGGTGCCGGGGTCTTTGGCGCCGACGTCCAGCCAGTGGGCTCGCGAGGCGGCGAAGCCGATACGCTGGTCATTGTGGAAGATCGGCATAATCACCGTGGAGTCGTTCAGGTGTGTGCCGGTCATGTAAGAGTCGTTCATGTAGAACACGTCGCCGGGCTTGAAGTAGTCCCAGCCGTGCTGCTCGGCGATGAGCTTGACGCAGATCTCCAGGTTGCCGAGGAATAGCGGGAGGCCCAGCGACTGGCCGAGCACCTCTCCCTGATCGTCGATCAGCGCTACCGAGCAGTCTTTGCCTTCGTAGATCACTGGCGTAAACGCGCTGCGGATGAGCGTCGCGTTCATGTCGTTGGCGATCGCGATAAACGCGTTGCGGATAATTTCCGTGGTGACCGGATCGACTTGCGTGCTCATTGGCTGTCCTCCCGAGTGATCAGAATATTGCCGATGTCATCAACGCGCGCCACCCAGCCGGGCGGGACCACCGTCGTCGCACTTTTCTCTTCGATGATCGCCGGGCCCGCCAGGCTGTGACTGCTCGTGAGTTTGAGCCGATCGTAGACCGGCGTCGGCAGTTCCTGACCGCCATAGATGGCCTGACGCTCTCCCAGCACCGGGTCGGCCTCCGCGCCACCCTGGCCGGGCTCCTCAAAGTCGGATCGCACCAGCGCGCCAAAAGCCGCCAGGCGGAGGTTCACGAACTCCACCGGCGCACCGGGCGAGCCATGGCCGTAGCGTCGCTCGTGGCTTTCATGAAACGCCGCGACGATGTCATCCACCTGGCTGCCGGCGGGCAGCGCCACGTTAATCGAGTACTCCTGGCCGATGTAGCGCATGTCGGCTGATCGCTCAAAGGATAGCGCTTCGTCAGCAACCCCCTGAGCTCGCAGCGCCTCGGCGCCCTCTTTCTCCAGGCCCTGGTAGTGGCTCTCCAGGTCCGCCAGATCCACTGACTGCGTGGGGCTGTAGTAGGCGCAGGTCTGGTCGCTGCGCAGATCGGTCTGCAGCATGCCCCAGGCCGAAAAAGTGCCGGGGAAGTTCGGCACCACCACCTCCCCGATGTCGAGCTCCTGGGCCAGGAACACGGCGGCCATCGGCCCGGCGCCACCAAAGGCCACGAGGCTGAAATCTCTGGGGTCGAGGCCCTGGCTTACCGTGATGGTGCGCATGGCGTCAGCCATCGCGGCGTTGGAGATCGCGAGGATTCCCTCCGCCAGCGCCGTGGGCGTCATGCCTGCTCGCTCGGCCAGTGAATTGATGGCGGTGGTGGCGGCATCCAAGTCCAGCGTCATGTCGCCGCCCAGCAGGGAAGCCACGCCCAGGCGGCCCAGAAAAACGTTGGCGTCGGTGACGGTCGGCTCCGTGCCGCCGCGGCCGTAGCACGCCGGGCCGGGCTGGGAGCCGGCGCTGTGGGGTCCTACCCGAAGGCCTTCTCCCTCCATCCAGGCGATCGAACCGCCGCCGGTGCCGATGGTCTGGATATCCAGGATCGACATCAGCAGCGGCAGCCCTTCGAGTTCCGTTTCGGTTGTGGCGGTGCCCGAGCCGTCGATGACCAGCGAGAGGTCGAACGACGTGCCGCCCATGTCGACGCAGAGCAGGTTATTGCGGCCCATCGCTTTGGCGAGGGAAACCCCGCCAACGGTTCCGCCCACCGGGCCGGAGAGCAGCGTGAACACCGGCTTATCGCGCGCGGCCTCCGCGGTGGCCACGCCGCCGCTGGACTGCATTACGTGCACCGTTGCGCCCATCCCTAGGTCGGAAAACTGCTGTTCGAGGCTAGACAGGTAACGCTGGACGACCGGCGCCACGTAGGCATTCATCACCGCCGTGGAAGCCCGCTCATATTCACGCCATTCGGGCGCCACGGTGTGTGACAGCGTGATTGATACTCCGGGCAGTGCCTCGCTCAGGATCTTGCCCGCCTCCAGCTCGTGCTGCGGGTGGGCATACGAGTGTAGGAAGCACACCGCCACCGAGGCGATCCGTTCGCTCTTCACCTTGTCGACAACCGCCTTTAGGTCGTCGTGGTTAAGCGGCTCCAGCTCTTCGCCATCCCAGGCCAGACGGCCTCCAATTTCGTGGACATCGCGGCGGGCGACCAGCTGTTCAGGCTTACGATACTGCAGATCGTAGAGGGTCTGCCGATTGCCGCGCGCAATCGAGTAGCTGTCCCCGCTGCCGGCGGTCATCAGCAGCAGCACGCGCTCACCGCGCCGCTCCAGAAACGCGTTTAGCCCCACCGTGGTGCCATGCACAAAGAAGTTGATTTCAGATGCGTTGGGGATGAGCTGCTGCACTCCCTCGATCACGCCGCGAGCCGGATTGTCCGGCGTGGTGGCCACCTTGCCGACGAACGTGGGGCCATCGGCAGGGTCGACGACCAGATCGGTAAAGGTGCCGCCGATGTCGGCGGATACGCGAAACTCAGACATGGTTGCTCCTGCGGGGCGCTAGGGGAGTCGGTATAACATTTGGGCGGCCAAATCGTTGGCCGCCCAAGCGGTTGAGTTAATCAAAAGAAGTCGTAGCGAAGCTGGACGCGCCAGATCCGGCCGGGCGCCGCCGCGGAGAAACCGCCCGCGACCCACTCCGAGTTGAACTCCTCGTCCAGCGCGTTTTCGATATCCGCTGACAGGAGCCAATCCTGATGCTGCAGTCCGAGACGGACGTTCAGGAAGTCCAGCGCTGAACGAGCGGTGGAGTTGTTGACGTCCCAGAATTGGCTGCCGCGACGCTCGTAGTCGAGCCGGACATAGGGCGTAGCCTCAAACAGGCTGTTCGCCAGCTCGTAGCGGATGCCTGCGTTGAAGGTGTTGTCCGCGATGTAGGGGGCTTCGTTGCCCACCGCCGTCGGGTCGACCGCATAGGCCTCGATTTCGCTGTTGGTGTAACCGATGGCTGCATAGGCGTCGAGCTGTTCGGTCGCCCGATACACCATCTCCAGCTCCCCGCCCCACAGCGACACGTCGTCGATGTTGGTCAGGATCTGGGCGCTGATGGCGCCGATGAAAGAGAAGAACTGCTGGCCTTCCACGTCGGTGGTGAAAACCGCTGCGCCGAGTCGCAGCCGATCGTCCAGGAATTGGCCTTTAAAGCCGACTTCGAACGACTCGGAGTCCTCCTGATCGGCGACGTCAGACACGCCGATAATGCCGGCGCCTGCTGCAACCTGCGCGATGCCGTTCTGGTTGAACTGGCCGCTGCGGAAGCCTTCGCCGTAGGTGGCGTACCAGTTCTGGTTCGGCGTCGGCTGGTAGCGCAGCGTGACCTTGGGCTGGAGCTTGTCGAAGCTCTCTTCGTTACGCGCGCCGGGCTGGCCTGCCGGGAACTGCAGCGGCGAAACAAACTGGACGCGCTCCTCGTCGTCGTAGCGCAACGCCACCGAAAATTCGACCTGATCGGTGATGTCATAGGCCAGTGAGCCAAAGAATGCGGTCGCCGTGTTCTCATTGTCATCCGCCAATAGCGAGGTGGTCGGGTTCAGCGCGTTGGTCAGCGGTTCACGCTCGACTCGCAGGATGCCGTTGCCCGTATCGATGCCGGTGGAGAGGGACACAAAACGCTCCCAGTCCAGGTAGTAGGCACCGACCTCCCAGCGCAGGCGCTGGTCGGACGGTGAGGCAAAGCGGAACTCCTGGCTCCAGGCCTCCAGGTCAAAGTAACCGGTCTGGGTGCCGTCAAAGCCGAACAGCTCCGGGGCGCTGCGCGCGTTGGTGTACGGGAACTGATCGGAGTCGGCAAACTCTTCGATGGTGGTGTAGGAGGTGGTGGAGGTAAACGTGCCGTAAGCCGTTTCCCAATCGATCTTGGCCGCAAAGTCGTCGGTATCACGGGCGCCGATGTCCGGGTTGTTTGAAATGATCGGCAAAACGTTATCCGCATCGACGGGGCCCGTGTCGGTACCGAAGCCGGTGGCCGTGATGCCGTCAGCCCCAATGTTCACCCCCTGAAACTGAAAGCCAATGCCGCGGCCGTCATGGCGCGCAAAGTTGGCGCGCAGATCGACGCTCAGGTTGTCGGTCGGCTCCCAGATGACCCGGGCCCGCACGGCAAGATCCTCAAACGGATCGTCCTCCGTGCCGCGAGTTAGGTTGTCGAGATAGCCATCGCGATCGATGTAGTTGACCGAAAGCCGCCCATAGAGCTCGTCTTCGATCAGCGCACCGCCGATGGCGCCGCCGACACGAAATTCGTTGCCGTCACCATAGCCGAGGTTGATGTAACCGTCGGTCTCGTTGGTGGGCCGCTGGGTGTTGATGATGATGGCACCGCCGGTGGCGTTCCGGCCGTAGATGGCGCCCTGCGGGCCTTTGACGACCTCGATACTCTGAATATCGAAGATCTCCTGGCGGAACTGGATACCGCTGAATTGCAGAACGCCGTCGACCAGGGTGGCCACCGGGGCTTCACCGTTACGAACCTGGGTTAGGCCCCGAATGGTCAGGAAGGAGGTGCCGATGCCCTGAGACGTGGCGAGCGTCACGTTGGGCGTGAACTGAATGAAATCCTCGACCCGCTCGATGCCGGCGTCGACGACATCGCGGCCGGAAAAGACGTTGACCGCTACCGGTGCGTCAAGCACCGACTCTTCGCGCCGGCGGGCCGTCACAACGATCTCCTCGAGGTCGTCATTCTGGGCGGAGTTGCTTTGACTCATGACCGGCGGTGCCGTAAATGCGGCCAGGCCGCCGATCAGAAAAGGGGTTAGCACGCGTCGCACGGTCATCTCATCCTCCAGGCCCAAAGTGGCCAATCGATAACTGGTTGGGTCAGCCGGGACGCCCGCGGTTATGCTGGCAATACCCGCACCCGCACTATACTAAAAATTTTTACTCTGGCAAAAAAGATTTGATAAGCTCAAAAAATCGGGTATATCAAAGTCCTTCGGAGGGCCAATAACAGCCGTGTCACAACCCAAGCCAAGCGCCGATTCTCTTAAGCGATCTTTGGGCAGCCTGCTAAAAGCTAGGCGCAAAGCCATGAAGCTGACGCTGCAGGAGCTGGCAGAGCGCGCAGAGCTGTCGCCAGCGTTTATCTCTCAGGCGGAGCGGGGCAAGGCGACACCGTCGATTGTGTCGCTGGTGAATCTCGCTCGGGCGCTCGAGACCGACATCCACTATTTTTTGACGCCGCCGCCGGCCGCCAGCCTGGTGCATCGCGGCGACGATCCGGTCTACCTGGAGCTGAACTCACCGGTTACCTATGCGCGGATCGACAGCGACATCCGTAATCAGCAGATGAATGCGCTGCTCATGGAGATTCCGTCCGGCATCTCCCTGCCGGTGGTGCACCGCGAAGTCGGGGAAGACTTCTTCTACGTGTTGGAGGGCACCGTGGACACCACCATTGGGGAGAAAGAGTTCACGCTGGGCCCGGGAGACAGCGTGCATATCAATACCCAGCTCGATCACAGCATCGTTAATCGCGGTGAGACGACGGCCCGACTGATCTGGGTTGGAACACCGCCGATCCTTCCCTCCAGCTGAGGCTGCATGGTCGCTCGGGTCCAGTTGCGCCAAACGCCCGCGAGTGATTTGGCGGCCGGGCTTCGCGCCTCTTTGAGCCAAGCAGCTGGGGGCACGTCTTGACCCAGGCTAATGGCTTGCAGGTAACTACCGGCAGCGGCGAATTCCGGGTTCAGCTGGAAGCTGAACGCGCGCCAAAAACCTGCCGCTACTTCGCTGAGCTTGCCGCCGCGGGCCGCCTGGATGGCAGCAGCGTGTTCCGGGTGGTCACGCCCGACAACGAGCCTGAGGAACACAACGGTATCAGCGTGGTGCAGCTGGGGCTGTGGTCCGAAGACCAGCCGGAGCGGGTACTCGTTCCACACGAGAGTACGGAAATGACCGGGCTCGAACATCGCCAGTGGACGGTGTCAGCGGCGCGGTTCGAGGTGGGCGAGCTGTACGGCAGTTTCTTTGTCTGCATGCGCGACGAGCCCTGCCTCGACCACGGCGGCACTCGCAACCCGGACGAAGCGGGTTTTGCCGCCTTTGGTCGCGTGGTGGACGGCCACGAAACACTTCACGCGCTATACCGTCAAGCGGAGCCCGCCGCGATGCTCACAAGTCCGATCCCGGTTCACAGCGTTCAGCCGCTGTTGATCTCCTGCAAGCATCCCGATTGATTACTAACTGTATCGACTGAGGCCCTTACGGCGTGCGGTCGTTGAGGTTTAAGGCGTTTAAGGTGCAATAGGACCGCCTGTCGGAGGCATACGCTCGCTGATGACGCCGCCGGCCGGTTACGCTTCGGAGGGAAATCGATATGGCCCGCCTCAAAACCTTGCTGCTCGCGTTCCTGTTTCTGACCGGAGCCTGGTACCTGGTCGGTGAACTGATCTTTGCGGCATCGCGAGACCGCGGAGAACTGAGTACCGTCGAGATAACATTCCGGTTCAGCCACGTGCTGTTCACCTTGCCCCTGCTGCTGCTGCCGATCGTTCAGTTCTCCCAAGGACTGCGAAGCCGCAGGCCCGCCCTTCACCGTGGACTCGGCCGGCTGTATCTGGTCTCAGCAATCCTTGCCTCGATCGGCGCTCTGTATCTGGGACTAACGTTCGAGGAAACCGGCCGGCGCCCTCCCCTCGTGGTCTTCGCTGCGCTGTGGCTGTTGTTCAGCCTGGCTGCCTGGATCTGCGCCCGGCGCCGAGCCTATGCCGCCCATGCCAACTTTGTGTTGCGCAGCTACGGGGTGGCGCTGGCGTTTGTTCTGGTGCGGGTGCTCAATGGCTTCGAATCCGAGCTGTTTGGTTTTATAGAGAACGATGAGGTTCGCAACGTCACGCGCGAATGGCTGGCGTTTGTTGTGCCGCTGGTGGTGATCGAGCTTGGCATCAGCTGGCTGCCGGCGCTGCCGCGTCGGAAGGGCGCTTCGGCTCCGGCCACCCCCTAGCTTCCCGAAGTTAGACCTGGCCATCCCCGGCAAGGATGAGCGGACATTGGCTACACCTCGAGGGTACTGTTTCCGACTGTGCGAGCCTGCTGCGCCGGCTATGCTCATCGGCCATTTCCCATGCGACCCGCTTATGGAACTCGCCACCGTTTTTTGCCGTGCCGAAGTAGGCATCGATGCACCGCTGGTGCGGGTGGAAGTGCACAGCGGCAACGGGCTGCCGAAGGTCACCATCGTAGGGCTGGCCCAGACGGCCGTGAAGGAAAGCCGGGACCGGGTGCAGGCGGCACTGGAGAACTCCGGTTTCCTGTTTCCCAGGACGCGGCTGACGATCAACCTCGCACCCGCTGATTTGCCAAAGGCAGGCGGGCGCTACGATCTGGCGATCGCCGTCGGCGTATTGCTCGTATCGGACCAGCTCCCAGCGGACCGGGTCGCTGACCACGAGTTTCTGGGTGAGCTGGGGCTGGATGGGTCGCTGCGCGGGATTCGGGGTGGCTTGCCGGTCAGCCTGGCTGCCAGCCGCGCCAAGCGAACGCTCATCATCGCCGAGGCAAACGCTCAGGAAGCTGCCCTGGTTTCGGACTCGCAGGTTCGTGAGGCATCCCACCTGCTGGAAGTCTGCGCGCACCTGTGCGGCACGCAGCCGCTGAGCGAACCTGATCCGCAGGCGCTTGGGCCTCGGGCGGTTCCCGATCTGGCGGACGTGCGCGGCCAGCGCCAGGCCCGCCGTGCGTTGGAGGTGGCCGCTGCAGGCGGCCACAACCTGCTGTTTTATGGTCCGCCTGGCACGGGCAAAACCATGCTCGCCTCGCGCCTGCCGGGTGTGCTTCCCGAGCTCAGCGAAAGCCAGGCGCTCGAGAGCGCTTCGGTGGCCTCAGTCAGCCATCGCGGTCTGAACCCGAAGGAGTTTCGCTGCCGTCCGTTCCGGTCACCACACCACAGCGCTTCAGCCGCAGCGCTGGTCGGCGGCGGCACTCCGCCAACGCCCGGCGAAATCTCGTTGGCGCACAACGGCATATTGTTTCTCGACGAGCTGCCGGAATTCACGCGCCACGTGCTGGAGATGCTCCGAGAGCCGCTAGAAAGCGGCGCCATCACCCTGTCGCGCGCCGGGTACCAGGTGACCTTTCCGGCACGGTTCCAGTTCGTCGCCGCGATGAACCCCTGCAAGTGCGGCTATTACGGCGTGGATAGCCGGTGCCAGTGCGGGCCGGCAGAGGTCCGACGCTACCGCCAGCGCATCTCAGGCCCGCTGCTCGATCGCATAGATATGCATGTGCTGATGCCGCGGGTCACGCTGAGAGAGCTAAATAAGGCACCCGGAGGGGAAGCGTCAGAAACGGTTAAAGAAAGAGTGGCCGCCGGGCAAATTATGCAACACGAACGCCAGCAGCAACTGAATGCGCAGCTGAGTGGAGGCGCGCTCGATCAATTTGCACCACTCGACAAACGCACAAAAGCCATGCTCGAAAACGTTGCTGATCAGTTGGGCTTGTCGACCAGGGCCTGCCACAGGGTTCAGCGCGTTGCCCGCACCATTGCTGACCTTGCAGGGCAGCGCGAGATCTCAATTCAACATCTCAGCGAGGCCGTTCAATACCGGCAACTAGATCGGCTCTCTATCGACCAGGCTGCAAACATTGCCAAATCTTAGCTCTCACGAGGGCACTGGAATTCGTAACCCCACGCTGACTCGACCTGACACTGCTCTTCTCTAATCCTTGAACCCAAGAGTTCGATTGGTCTTAGACCCTAAGATTCCAGTTTCCTGTTCGTCTAGCATTTTCTATTCTTATGGCCGGAAAAGGAACCTGGTTTCTTCTTGGAAATCCTCAAACTGAATCTCTAGACCGTTGTCAAACGTCACAGCGAATGCTCCGTTGGCCATCTTTGCCTCGCCAATCGTCAGGCCGAGCAAACCTAGCTCTGAAGCCAGATCGCGATACTCTTCACCGGTCTCTAGGTCATCCTCACGGCCTGGCTCGCTAACACTTTCTAGAAATAGAACACCACAGTCGATGAAGACTCGAAGCCATAGACTATCTACAGATAAATACAACACATGAACGGTATCCTGGGTAGATCCTCGTACCGCCAAGAGGTTGTTGCAGACCATCCCAGTGATCTCATGGATCTCCGTTTCACTGTGTTGTCGGCTTATGCTCTCGTACATAGCTCAGAGCCCTTTGGGTGCCATACCGAAGACACCGCCATTTACGCATCTAAGAACGCCCAAGAACATACGGGGTCAGGTTGCGGCAAAAGGGGGTCAGGTTAACTTTCCTACAGGAGTTAGCATCAACACCTATTCATCGACCGAGACCGGCGCGCGTAGAATTCTTCGCGTGGCCAGATTACCCCGACTAGAGTGCCGGGCATTCCCCAACACATCGTGCAGCGAGGCGTAGACCGCGCCATCTGCTTCGGCGATGACATTGACCGAGAGTTTTACCTGGCATCACTTTCTGTGCAGACGCCGAGGCGTTTAGCGACCTCTTTCTGGAAATCTCCTCGTCGGACTCGCACGAATCTTAGATGATCGCCTAGCGTTACTGGCTGGCGGGAATGGCCCAAATGGGCGCGTAAGTGATTGAATCGTATAGGTGGCAACAAGGCAATGAAACCATGCGCCAGGGTGGACGGTTAGAATTGAAACGCTAGAGGGTTTTCGACACAACCATTGTCAGAAATCGAGGAAACTGATGTGCGGACAAACGTCTGCTCACATCGAATGCGGTAATTGGAACAGCCCGTTCTCGTCAGATCAATTGTTTAAGGTTAGCGTTGTAACCCGAATTCGAAGAGCATTTTCACTATCATTCAAGGCAACGCGACAACTAGATCCAGTCGTCTTTTGAAACAACCAATTCTTGAGTTTCAGAGCTGTAACTAATCCACCCACCTGATTCCCAGGCAGTCGTCGCCTTGTGTTTTTTTATCCAACCCATGCTGCTCAGCACCGCTGCGTTTGGCTCTAAACAATCAACGAAACACCGAAGAAGGTTTTCAAAATCGATGGCAGGGTATTCTAGAATTGGATCTCCCGCTGGGAATCGGAGGACGACCGAATTATTAATCTGACTAGCGAAGGCACCACACGTCGCACTGAATCCAGTAGGCCTTTCCGGGTCTCCAGCCCAAAAACTAAGACTGAAGCCTAAATCCTCGATTACAGAACCATCGGTCTCGCTTTTGTTCGGCGCGAGCAACTGAGTGATTGCTTCACGCGAGATTTTGATAGGTTGTTCCAATGAGGGTTTGACCGCTGTCGCACCAACCCTCCACTCTGTCGAAGACCAACCACATTCGGCCATGCTCATTAGCAGATCGGACAAACGGCGAGCACAACTACCAACACTTTCCCTACGTGGCCCCCAATACGCACCTAAAAATGCTCTTATCACGGCGGCGTTACCAAGATTTCGATTCCACTAACGCCTCGAATCAAGAAGAGTTCACGAACGGCTTCTGCTGCTTCTGCTTCGGCGAAATGCCACTGAATCGGTGTACCGTTTGCTACCCTTAGTTGTCTCTGAGCTTGATCTACCATCTCGTTTGCGCCCTTTGTGAACCAAACCTTAAAGGTCCCATCCGCGTTTACCTTGCTTGCATAGTTCGGGCCTTTCGCTTCGAGCAATATGCCGTTTACGTCATCGAAACCATCGAACTTCACATTGTCTACTAGGTATTCGACGTCTGGGAGCCTTCCAGTTATTTTGCTCTGGTAGCGCATCGCCCGATCTTTGTAACCCCTATTATTCACGATAATAAACTCGCCAGGACCCTTAAGGAGTTTCCCCGAGCCTCGCGCAGTTATTTTTATGATGTATCCGGCACCCCCAGTAGCAACATAAAGACCAGTTTCGATAGCTGCGGAAGCAGCGGCCCCTTTGAAATCGCCGACAACCAGGCGAGAAATCGAATCCCCGTACGGTACGAAAAGCACGCCAAGTAGCAACAAATCCTCGGAGGAAGCGGCTTCGATTGGTCTATCAGCCCTTGGGACCCAGACAACCAAAGACTGCTCCGTCACCAACGTCGCATCGGCGATATAGGCCGGCAAATCCGGAGAAACTGGATACTGGGGACCAAACAGCGGCCCAGAATCGGTCGGCGCAGCACTGTGAACTGATATTCCTGTCGTCTGCTCGCCAACAACCCGGTTGTTTCGTTGGTTGATCAAGCTTCCCAACCCTGGAACGTATAAGCCGTCATCTTGAATTCTTTGACCGTAAAGTAATGCTTCAAATGTCTCGTCGTAGAGGAAATACGCTCCGAGCCCGGGCCCAAAGTCAAAGTCGGCTGTAGTGTCGCCACAGGCATTTTGCTCGCCATTCCCACACGCTATCGTGTAGCCGCTAGGGTCAACATACCGAAGGGGGTTGTTCAGTGTATAGGTATATCGATTGAGGAACTGTGGGTTGACGGCATCCTGAACAAACGGATCAGCCTGCAAGAATCTCCCCGCGACAGAATCGAAGACTCGTCCGCCCATGTGAATAATGCCAGCATCGTCGATATGTTCATGACCAGTGAAACCCGAGGTGGTCAGGTTCCTTCCAATCGTCTGCGCGATCAACTCCTCCAGAACGACAGTCCAGTCTTCGGCGGCCCTACGTTGACCCCAGATGTCATACGCGAGGTCTTGCACGACGTCCCCCAAATCGTTGGTTATAACGTCAATTGAACCTAAATGATCGCGGTGCAGGTAGCGACGTGCTGAAAAATTGGAGGCCGGATCGAAATCGACGACGACGTTTTCCGAAATATAACGGCGATAAATTCGATTCGACCCAGGGCGATCAATGATTTCGACCGATCCCACGTAGTATGTATGGGTATCAGTTGGCGCATCATAGCGATGATAGCGGGAGCGATCCGTACCGTATCTAAAGGAAGTTTGAAGTAACTGGTTCCGCCTAATTTTAT
Organism: Pseudomonadota bacterium; assembly: GCA_039033415.1. NCBI lineage: Bacteria > Pseudomonadati > Pseudomonadota > Pseudomonadota bacterium. The sequence goes on from JBCCCR010000004.1 coordinate 216,784, forward strand.
GAAGCTTATTGAAGGTCGTATACGAGAGTTCGCTTGGACCACCAATAGCGTTCGGCCTACTGACTACATTCCCAGCATTGTCGTAGCCATAGTCGCCGACAAGTCCATCAATGCTAGTAACCGCATGTACCTTAACCGGGTGAGCGTACTCGTGAGTCGCTGAAGCCATCGAGCAGGTCGCATCGAACCGTCGACATCTGAGATTCCCACCTTCGTCATAGGCTAGTGATTCTTCGCCAGAGACCGAGGTACCCTCTCGGTAGACTAAGCTAGTTAACCTGTTCAGCCCGTCATAGCCATAACTCTCACTCTGGCTAGTCATTTGGTTCGTTCTCGCTGAGAGATTTCCTAACTCAGTCCAGTTGTAGGTCCATTCCTGAACGGGCGCCGCTCCCTTCGAGGACGCGATCGTAGTGACACGACCCGTTCTTGGGTCAAACGCCCAAGTCCCATCCGTTGAATCTCGGAGACTGAATTCGGCAATACTTCCCCTAGCATTTACCGCCGTTATCTGTTTATAGGGGGGAGAGGATGCGCCTGTTGCAGCTTCATGGATAGAACTTAGGTACCCGTAGTCGTTGTATTGAAACTGAGTTCCGTGCTCACTTCCAGACGCGTCGAGGTATTTGAAAAGCCGACCGAACTGATCGTACCTGAATCCCTCCATGAAGGATTCGCTCGAGCCTCCACTGGTCTCCAAACGGAGTTCAGTATCTATCTGAGAAAGTCGACCGAGCGAATCGTAATGATAGTTCTTGGAAAACCATTCGTTGCTCATGGTTTCTGAAACGACAAGCCCGTAGTCATTGCTGTTGGAGTTATGGCCGTAAACCCATCTAGTACGTTCAACAAGGTTGCCACCATTGCATGAATGTACATCGACCCCTTGGCCCGTTCGATCAATTCTTTCATTGACCCTACCAACCGAGTCGTACTTGATAATTGATAGATTCTGGTTAGCGTCAAGCTGACAATCGAGTTCTCCTAACGCGTTGTAGGAGAAGTATGTTGTCCCTCGATCGGGATCCACGAGTTGCGTTCTGTTCCCAATGGAGTCGTAGGCGATTTGAATTCGATCGTCAACTCCTTCGAGAGGGCCATCAATTTCACTCAGTCTGCCATCCGCACGGTAGGAGTATGTGGTCACCCCACCCTCGTTATCCTCAACCGCAAATCGGTTTCCGAGGGCGTTAAAACTGTCGACCCGAACCTGCGAACCAACGGTAGAAGTTACTTCGAGATGAGCATAGTCAATCACACCGATGAGGTTGTCGGCAGATTGCCAAAGTGTCAGTCGACCCTGATCATCGAATGCTGCATGATTCCAGTGGACCGAGCAGGATTCCGTCGAATCACATGGCTCCGAAACCGACACGAGCCGACCCAGAACGTCGTACCGATACTGCTTAAAGTAGTATTCACTCCCCGAGAATCCTGCGCTTGCGGTCGTTACAGCCCGACCAAGTCTGTCGTAGCACCGCGTAGTCTCCGGTATTCCCCCTCCGTTGGTGACGCTTGCAGCAACAGCATATGAACTGGGGCAAAGTTGAAGCTGCGTGTCGCTCCAAATTGTTTTCCTCCATGCGCCGGTATCATCTTTCTGAAAATACGGCCGCCCCATATGATCATAGACCATCGTGGTCATCAGCCCGCTGATATTTGAAATAGAAGTCGGATTTCCGAAGCGATCTCGACCTCCAATCTGAGATTCAATCTGATTGAGCGCGTTTCGTGTCGAGACTACAAATCGTCCGTTTTGATCGTAGTCAGCGTGTGTAACCCTGTTTTGATCAAGGGAATCGCCAGCAATCATGGTTGACACCCTGTTGCCGAATTCATCACGGGTGTAGGTAACTGCAAGTGCTTCGGCCGAGATCGATTGCTGCCGATTTGTTTCTCTAAGCAACCCCGACCCTGAGTCATATTGATACTCGTAGTCGATGATAATCGGCGAACTCCATTGTCCGTCCCAAAGCTCGTACTTGACGTTCTTTGTACTTAGAAGCCCTGGGCGCCATACTCCACCAGGAGCACCTCCAGACAGATTTGCCGTGGTGTCGTACTGATACCCCAAGTCCCATCGCTCGCTCCAAATCCGAATTGGCTCGTACGACAATACCTGCTCACGTTTGTTGATGATTATGGACGTTGGGGTCCCATAGAGTAGCGCAGTCTGCGTTTCGAACTCACGCCTGATCGACGATTCGACTGTCTTGCTTGACGAGGGGTTCTTCCAGCGGTCAGGGCGAACCCAGGTACGAGAGAGCTCACGATAGGGAAAGACAACTTCTAGTCCAGAGTAGTTCTGAACATCTGACTTCCAATCATGGATAGAAAATTCGAGAATATTGTTGAAAATCGTAGCATCAATCTCAAACAACTCGATTCCGGTCTTCTCAGGTGCCGACTTTGCGACCGGCGGATTATCGTCTGGGAATGGCCCGTTAAAACTTGCCGGAACCCAAGGAACTTGGACCCGTTCGGTGTTTGTTTGGCTAACCAGGCCGGTCCACGGGTGCTCTAGCCTAAACCGAGTCCTTGTTGCGAGCTTGTAACCATCCTCGTCAACGTCATGGTCGTTTAACATCTCTATGACACTAAACCCCAGGAAACCTCGTCCGATTTGGAGTTTGCCATCGATATAGTGGTAGAGCGTGGTGGCGAAGGTATCGGCTTGCGAGGTAAAACCCGCAATAGTGTCGGCAGAACGGTTGATGCTCACTGAAGGAGACCGCTTATCTAGACGACTTACTACAAATTGGGGACCAGAAACGTCATAGACCGCCGAGCCACGGCCCCAGTCCTTGTCCGAGCCGTCAGTACCTCTGGTGTAGACTAAAGGATCGGTGAGCGGTGCATAGGACACAATGTATTCTTGTCCTAGACCTAGGCCTTGGTCTATGTGGACAATCACGTTTTCTGGGTCTCTAGGACCAGAGGATTGATTTAATCCGTTTTTTGACTCCCGGATACGGATCTGGGATACGGAATTGCCCGATGAATAATCGATCAGAACTTGGTCAAGCTTTCCATCGCCCGTAAAATCGACAAAGAGCGACCGGTCGTCACCGCCTCCAATTTGCGCTACACCAGCGGTCAATTGTGGGCTTGCAGCAAATCCAGAACCTGTATTTGGAATTAGTGCCCACATGTTGCCTTGAGGAACAAGTATGTCTAGTAACCCATCCCCGTCGTAGTCCAGTAAGCGCGCGTTATCATTTCCAGAAAACCCTGAAATGGTTTGGCTCCCGAGAAGTGCCCCTCCCACATTGATCGAGAATTCATCCCCAATCAACATATCGGCCAAAAGGTCTCCGTTGAGGTCCGCTGGAATTACGCGCGACTGCGAAACAGCGTCCGGGCAAACATCAATCAAGTCACAACCCGGAGAGAATCCAACCGGATCAGGCAATACTAAAAAAGTGCCATCTTCGGCCAATCCTATATGCCACGCCTCATAAATTCTGGAGGTGTCCCCCGGGAACTGCTCGGTGCAGTTGTTTCCAAGGCCGCCCCCATCCGGCTCTTGGCAAACCTCTGCCCTCACACGCAGCAAAACGTCAACGGCGCCATCCCCATTAAAATCAACAGTTCCGCGTGGGATAGCTGAAATTTCATAGTCAAATTCTGCCGCCCCTTGAGGCGGAAAAAAATCACCATCTAGATGAGAATTGTTGCTGAAGTCGAATTGAAGAGTAGAGGCCGCCGAATAATAGGACCCATAACCGAAATTCCGCTGCCAATAAACTGTTGTACTCTCACCGATAGCGTTCCTGTAAAGAAGATCAACTCTGCCGTCGGCATTCAAATCGATGACCTGAATTTCTGCGGGCTCAGTGGGAAAGTGCGAGAGAGTTGCCGTAGTCGACAAGGGCGATACTTCGCCGCCCTCTCGCATCAGCCATGTTGATCCATCCTCGAATAGGATATCGTCATAGCGATCGCCGTTGATATCGGCAACCCGCCAATCCCAAAACGTCTCTCCATCATTTATACGTTCGACCGTTTGCGGGAGTGTTCCTGCACTTACCTCAGTGTCGAACCCGCTCCCATTCGAAATTCGATACCACAACGGAAAAGAGTTTCCGACCTTGTTCTTTACGTAGACAAGGTCGGCGAGACCGTCACCGTTAATATCACCTGATTGAACCTCCGCAATGCTACCGACAACCCCTGCGAGCGAAGAGTCAGCATTACTCAGAGATCGGACGGATCTGATCCATTCGAACTCTGTGGGCTTGAAGCAGATGTTCGAGGTCGAGTCTGAGCACTCGGAAATGCTGCTCAACATCGATCGACCATGCCCGTCGCCGCCAGGTTCGTATCCGAGGACATAGGAACGTAGACTCTCGTAACCGCCCGAGGCACTCACCTTGGAAAAGGAGTCTATTCGGTTAAGCCGATAACTCAGCGACAACGGGACACCAGCCACGTAGCCAGTTCGTTTATCTGACCTGTTAGTCGCCCAGTCAAACTCTATCTTGTTAGTGAAGTCTATCTGTGGCGAGACACTGTCATTATCTGCATAGTTAATTCGCTTAATGTGATACTCGACAACACCGGATGGAAATGACTCGCATCCGTTGGTACTGCCACCAACGGATGAGCAGTATTCGAACGTCATGAAGTTTTCTGCAGAGTCCGCCAGTTTGTTTATGGCCCAGGCAAACGTCTTAGAACCACCTACCTGCGTGAGAATCCGAGAGTCCGCAGTCCCTCCATAGGTACTGACGGTTCCGTCTTTTCGCCAGACAACGAACTTCTCTGGACCGTCTTGGACCGTTCCGCCATAAGACATGATCTTCGCGAACGTGTTAATTTCGGTCCGATATTCGGTAAAGCTCTCGCCGTCAGCCCCATTTATGGCGATGAGTCGCTGTCCATCAAGACAAAATCGATCGTCTGCCGTCATTTGCACGCCAGTAAGCGCAGCGGCTCCGTCAGTCTCAAAGGTCTGGCTGCAGCGAGAAATGATCGATACTCCGCTTATATCCCAGCCCATGCCAACAGGACCGTTGTTTGACCCACTGCTGTATGTCAGGGAGATTTTGGGCGTTAGCCCGCCAGAGGCAGGACCAGTCATGATTGGGACTTCGTAGCGAAGTTGCCCGTATCGATCAACCGTTAGGCTTCCTGTGGTGTAGCCGATTTTGGAGGAGTCAGCGTCCAATTCGGGAATATCCTGGTCATGGGCATCTGGTGCAAGATCGGGCCCATCTGAGCCTTCTACGATAATGTCCCCGGATACGGCTATTAGTGTGTCGGCTGATGCTGAGCTGTTGTCGCGATGCAATTCGAATGCGTAGCGTGCATCGCTTGATAGCGTCGGCGAGAACCCAAGGATCTGCGAGGCCGTTTGGTCAATCTTGTTACGAATGAACACTGCCGCGTTGGGGTAATCGCCTTCAGCAAACCAATCGACGAATACTTGGCATTGCTCATTTTCAGTCGCGCAAACAACCGGGAGGCTCTCGTCTTGCCCGGAAAACGCAATCGCGTTGAGGTTTTCCCTTTTTGTTGTTTTCAGTGGATTCAGACTTGTTCCAATGTCTGCAACCACATTTGGGTCATTGGAATCGAGCCAGAATGTCCCATTGGTCCGAAAATTTGCGCTGATTGGGTCGAAAGAGCGGTTGCCAGTCGCAGAAAAGTTTTCGTCTACAGCAAGCGCTCCAGTGAACTGTGTATCGAATGGAGAGTAACCCTCTTCCACGGAGATGAAACTCATCGGCTGCGCAAGCGGGAGCCTCCCTGGCAAAGAGCTCTGGTCATGATCTCCCCGGATCCAAGTGCGACGGCCAGACTGATCAAAATAAGTAAGAATGATTGAATCAGCGTTTCCGACGATCGCTTCAAACACCAGTATGTTCGTGTTCTCGATTGAGTAAAGGCCGGTATAGTGATCGGAGCCATTTTGGGGGCTGTTTGCGGGAACGACCTGTCTTAAAAAGTCCTCATCAATTTCCCCAACAAAACCAATAATGTTCGAGGAAACATACAGGGACAGGTCTCCACCGATTGTTGGGACATTAAGACAAACTGTACCGCCGATATCCCCGTAGTCACCGCTTTGGTTCATTGCCTTCAGCGTCCCCTCGTACCATAGACCGGGTTTATCGGCACCTTTCGCGTGACAGAAGCCTGTTGAATTTCCGTCAGGGACAAAGGTCTTGAACTCAACAAGCCACCAGATCGGCGTCCAAATATCATTGGACTCCGCGTAGGTAAACCAATAGCCGACAAGATCGTAGACGTTGACATCAAAAGGCGAATCGAAAAGACCGTCTTCTCGCAATCTGTCGCGCCAGTAAAACATCCAGCCGTGACCAGATTTATCAAGGTGCTCCCATTGTCCGGGCGCTACACTCGCACCTTGCCCGATCGGCAGTGCTGGAGGTGGTACGTTGATCTGGCTATAAGCTGGTGCGATTAGATCACGAACGATCGGAGGCGAATACGTGCCGCAACTCTCAACACCCGTAGTGAGTTCAATCTCACATGTTGAAACGCGGTATTCGACTAAGCCACCGTATGCTTTGTCAAAAGACGCCTTGGGTTCTGTCAACAAATAGGTAATAGAAGGCTCGTCTGTGGAAATAGGTTGCTCTCTTAGCCGGTACAAAATCGACTTGCCTTCAGTTGCATTGTGCTTATTCCAAAGCAACGTAAAGTTAGACCCAGTTTCGTCCATGTATGCTGGGCTACCCGACCATTGCCCTTCCGGAACTGATGGTGTCGATGTCCCTGCGATATCGAGCATTACAGGAGAATCCAACGCCATACACCGGCTTGCATTACAGGTCTGGAGAAAATAGGAGAATCGCTGAGAGTCCGCTGCAGGTGCGTGGGTGACGTTGAAACTGTTTGCGCCGCTGACCATTTCCTCCACGGTTGAATCCAAGCCAAATTCACGCAATCGGAAATACGCGTTTGAGAATTCGGCCGGGTTAAAGCTGCTCCAGAGCAGCTGATATGAGGGCGCAGATCCAGAAATACTCAAAGTTGGTGCCGGCGGCATCGGCTCCGAAAGCACTAAGTTCTCTTGCCAGTCCGAGCATCCATGCGAACTGCATGCGCGGATGTCAAAGGAATAGTCGCCATAGGGCTGCGTAGTCCCATTCGGTACAAACGTATGGGATGTTCCAGATGCGGGAACGTTGGCCATTGGGATCGAACCGAACCCTGTGCCATTGGCGTATTCCCAGGTGATCTCGTAGTGGTCGGTATAGCTGTCATCATGCACCCATGAGAGGGTGATACTGTAGGTCGCGCCATCAACACTGACTTGAGCCTGAGAAAGCTCAAGCGGCAGTGAGTCTATATCGACCATGATGCTGGAAGATGGGGCACCGCAACCGGACGTTCCACAGGCCACGATCCGGTAGTACCTATTTCCGGGTGGTACGTCCTGGAGCGCAAAACTGGTAGACCCTATCGTACCGACTGATGACCAGTTGACGTCGTCAGTACTGTCAAACAATTCGTACGTTGTCGCTGAGGCTCCATCCGCTGGAGCAGTCCAGTTGAGCGTGAAGTCACCCAAAATAGGTGGGCTTGAGGTCATTGCCACCCCAGTGACTACTCCCGGGACCCTTAACCCGCTAGAAGTCGGCGTGTATTGCCAGCCACTACAACCAGCGGCATTGCAGGCCTTGACCCTGAATCGGACGTCGCCATTTGGAGATCTGGTAGCGCTAGTAGCCGGTCCGACCCAAATTTGGGCCCAATTGGGGTCAGCTTCCTGGAAGTGGTATTCCGTCGGCTGGTCTCCACTCGGGTTTGCTGCCCAGTTGACATTGATGTTCGTGACAAACGTCGATTCAGTACTCAGATTGACCACCGAGTTGGGCTTGAGAATCCCATCCGAGCTCACCTGGCTTGAGTAGCCACTGCACTCGCCGTTGTTGCAGGCTCTCACTCGGAAATAGTGGATATCCCCAGACGCAGACCCCACCGATGCAGAGGTTGAGCTGTGGCTATGAATCACGTTCCAAGAGCCGGATCCAATTTTCATTTGTAGTTGATACTGATCCGGGCTCGCCCCAGAACCTTGAGCCCACGAGACAGCCGCGTTGCTTACGAAAGTAGGGGCGACTGAAAGCCCGGTTGGCACTCCCGGTTGTGCATCGACGAAAATGGGATCGGACCACGCCGTTGTGCTGCTACAGCCTCCTTCGTTGCAAGCTTTGACGCGGTACTTGTAGCTACCAGAACTCCGATCATTGAAAGATTTAGAGACAGCATTGCCAGGAGAGAGTGAAACCTGACTGGGTGTCCCACTGTAGAGAGACTCCTCCAGCACAAAGTGAGTGTGGTTGGTGCCGCCAAGGTTCCACGAGATGACATAGTCGCCGAGAGAATTTGATATCGAGGAGGTTGGAACCGATGGTGTTCCTGGTGGCAGGCGAACGGCATTAAAGCTAACCGTGCCCGTTGGCGTACTGCATCCGACGTCGTTGTGACAAGCCTCAACGCTGTATTGGTAGTTTCCATAGGGACCTTGGGTTAAATCCACCAACATCGGAACACTAGTGACATTTGTGGTCGTCGTGACGTTGTTTGGATCCGTTTGAGTGACTCTGTAATAGTCAGACAGCGTATTAGTTGGAGCAGTCCAATCGACAACCAAAAAATCTCGAACCGAGGGGTTATTCCAGGCGACACTGAGACCCGTCGGAGTGTTAGGGACCTCGGGCAAAACCGTAATCGCGGAGATGTTTCTCCAACTACTGTATCCCGCGCCATTTTTGGATCGAACACGGTAGGTATAGGTTACAGAGTCGTTAGTCTGAAGACCCGTCTGAGCATAGGCGGTCCCAGTTACCCACCACCAACCTGCGTTACTCCCGTTCAATAACCGCTGGAGCTGATACTTCTCTACGGTTCCCACCGAAGCGTTCCATCGGACTTGAAAGTAATCATCGTTGTCGGCGAACGGCGCTGTAGGCTGACTTTCATGGGTGTAGTAACCGCTCGATGGCGTACTCGGTGGTTGTGACTCCTTGACAAGGATCGTGTACGAGTACGAAGGGTTGTCCGGTACACAATTTGCGAACGTTATGCAGGCGCCAACTCTATGCCTCACCGTGTGGCTAAAGGCGTCCTGTGGCGCGGTAGCGGTTATCGAGGTGGACGTCGTTGTGTTCCAAGGCGAGTAATCATTCGAGTTCAGTTTCTTCGAGTATTTATAGCCTTCGACCAAATAACTAGGCTCAAACCAATAGTGCGTCCACGAACCGTTCCAGTCTTCATAGATGCCGCCACCTGGCGTGTACTCAATTCCAGACTGCCAGACCTGACCGATTGATGGAGCCTGCTGGGGCGCAATGCCGATCACTGGCCCTTCTACCCAGGCAGTCGTCCCAGCTTGATTAGTTGCGCGCACGCGGTACTGGAACTCTTGATAGGCAGTGGCATGCTGCCCCTTACTCATGCCCACGCAGTGGCCGTTATAATTCGCCGGCACGACATTGGTCGCTGACCACGCTCCGCCTGGTACGCGTTCCTCCCAGTGGTAGTAGTCGGTGTTGCTAGCGGTGCCTACAAAGCACATTTGGTACACACCCTGGGAGTCTACGTTGGGTGAGATGTGCGTGTACTCCACGCCCTGGAAAAACGGCGTATAGGGCAAAGAAGGCTGGGGAATATTGAGTTCTCCGGATACGGTGACCGTGTTGAAGACCGGAGCGCAGCAACCGCTGTGGTAGGCCGTTGCCTTGAACGTCCAAACATTTTGATCGATGAAATTGACCGTCTTGTACCAGGTGTGGCTACCGCAGCCCAGCGACTGCCAATTGTTGGGTGAGCCTCCCGGCGCGTCATAAAACAAGCAAGTGCTGTAGTTGCCACCAAAACCATAAATTCTCAGGGTGACGGAACAGGTGGTCTGCCCAGCGTTTATCTGGCAAGGGTTTGCACTGTGTACGGCGACGTAGCCAGAAGTCGATTTTTGGGAGGCGCCAGACGAGGATTCGGCGTCAGACCTTTTGCTAGTCGATGATTTTGAATTTGGAGCGTTATCGGGCGCATCTCCTTCGTCGTCGACTGGGACAAAACAAGGAGGAAACGGTGGTTCGGTATCTTCAGGGCCGTAAGTCAGGTTGCCCAAGGAGCATTCCCGCAACCGAGGCTTCCCGTTATGTTTCACTCCGGCGAGAGTAACGCCGTGTAAGGAAAACTGAGATTGATCTGACTCTTCGTTATAAACCGTATCGGTTGTCAAGATGAAGTCTGTCAGGCCATCGTTGGTAAAATCGACCAACTCAATACTGGAAACCGTCGCGTTCCAGGTATGGTCCAGGATGTCATCTTTGAGGCTCATGACATCGCTGTTTGCGAGGGAGTCCGCTAGAAATACGAACTTGTGCTTTTTCTCCGCTGCGCGTTTTTGGACAAACAGATCGTCGCGACCATCACCGTTGAAGTCGCCAATATGCAAAACGGCTTTGTCGTCGGCCAATTGAACGCCAAGATCCGCTTTTGAAACGGCTTCTGACTTGTATCTCCCATTCTTCTTAGCAAATAGAAATATTGCCTCCTGAGTCTGTGACACCGGCTGCATGAGCAGATCGGTCCGACCATTGCCGTTAAAGTCACCGACGTGTGGCAGGTAGTCGTTCAGGCTGCTTCCGTTGGCTAGATCTTTGAGCTTGAAGCTCTGATGACTTTCGATCGCGAAGACCCTATTTGGGTTTTTGTTCGGCCTTTTGGTCTTAGTCAGAAATGTGTGGATCTTCTTTTTGTCGTTTGGAAATCCAACAATGTCAGCAAATCCGTCGCCGTTGATGTCGGTGACGATTAGCGTTGCGTCCGCACCGGACCATTTGAAGTCGTGCTTGGACGATCTAAACGACTGTGGCTCGATGGGATCGTCGTCCTCAGCCCAACCAAAATTCAAGACCACGCGCCCACTGCGTTCTCGCGGCTGAGCGAACGTATCGTCGATGCCATCGCCGTTGAGGTCACCCGCGTGAAGAATGTGGGTGTCGACAGAAAAGAGGTTATCGCTGGAGGACTTTTGCTCTTGTGCACTGACAGAAGTCATCAAACACAGGAATACAACCAGGAAGCGAACAGCGTTCATTGGGCGAGCCTTTGGGAGCGACAGCTCCGTCGGAGACCGAGTAGGAGAAGGTCTTTGGGAAATGATGATTCGGGTTCAGTAGAGGACAGACTTAAGCGAAGAATTGGAGCGGATATCAACGCCCGGTAGTCCGGTCGCCTAGGGTCGAAAGCACAGCACTGAAGTACCAAAACTGATGCCTTTGGCTTGTCAACCAAGCCTGACCATCCTAAGTGTCGCACCCCCCAGCACGAGGCTCAGACAGTACGCTCAAATTTCGGAACTAACAACAGAAAACATCGGAATTTATCAATAAATAGGTATAAATCCCTATTTGTTCTATCGTTATTTTTGCCCGGACTCTCTTTTGAGGTACCGTTTGAATCGCAAATACATATATTTATGGACTAAAAGTTTTCATATCTGCGAGACTGAAGAGCTATTTATCTGAAACCTTTTTCCTCAAGTGCCTTTGTACCGAAAGACAAATAACCGAATACCTAGACCCCACAACAGCGTTGAAGTCTCTTTTTTTCATCTTGTTGCTTTCGCGTTTTGATACTCGCGCAAATAAGGAATACATCTTCGCAGGTGCCGTACCGAGATACGGTAAGTTCCACGTGACGGACCACCAGTAGGGACACCAAATTGAGCAAACGCAGTCCTGTGGCGCAGAGAAGAAAATACTTGGGGAAGCAGTTGTTTTTATGGGTAAGCGGTACAATGAAATCCTAAAAAAATGCGGCGAAATTGTCATTTGTACGCAATACAGAAGGCGGCACCTGGGTAACGTGAGAATCGAATGACTAACGAATTCAAATGGCACACCGTACTCAGCAAGTTCTCAATCATTGCGCTGATCTTAGGCCTACTTATGCTGCTAGCGTCTATGGGCACGCTAAAAGTCGGATCGTTCGAATTCACACCTTCCGATGGAGCAGGGCTAGAACTGCGTTTCCATTTGGCGAGCGCAGGACTGATATTGATCTTGTTGGGTACCACCCTTGTGCTAAACGAGCAGGGTATCTGGAGCGGAAAACTCGGTGCGTTCTTCTTCGCCCTGTCCCTATGCACTTTGGGTGCGCTAGGCTACTTAAACCTCAATCAGTCAACGGCAGAACCATCTCTATCGTATAAAGACTTGCGATTATTCAACAATTGGGACGTTTCAGAAGATCGCTTTTTTTCCCAAATTGCGACCGGTAGGCTCGGTGCACTTGGCGATGAAAAAAGGCTGAGCTTACTGTGCAGAAGGCACGACCCAACAGTAGAGTTTGAATCCGACGTTAGGATAGTGAAGAGCGCGCGCTTCAAGATCCGACCTGAAGAGGTAGTACAAACCCTGGCCATCAGTTTTCCGCCAGAGTTTTCCAGTAAACTGGTTGACGGCGATGTGATTGAGTGCGCTTTGGTGGCGCTAGCCGAGGGTATACCTTTAGATAAGATTCGAATCGCCGAGGATGTGATTGAACTAGGTGGAGAAATATTGAGCTTCGCTTCCGACGACGTTGCGGCACCTCGGGGAGACGGACCACCTAGCGGCTAATGCACCGAATGAAGATACCTGTCATGCGTCTCATACTCACAAAAGCAACTGTTTTTTCGGTCGTTTGTGGTCTATGTTTGAATTTGGCGCATGCGCAATGTGCTGGTAAAGCTGACTGCAATAGCGGTCGGGTAAGCGAAAGGCCTGCAAAAACCCCGTCAGCGATCCAAGCTTGTAACAGGGCGCAAGAAAAGATCTGGGTGTCGATCGCCTATCCGGATGGTTTAAAGTATTTTGCAGAGGGTTGGTGGTCCCTACGAGCGGGGCAGTGCAAAGTTATTAAGAGAAACATCTACGGCACAGTGATGGGGTTTGTATTGACCGAAAGCGGAGGTGACATAAGACCTTCAGGTCAATCAAGCTCTTGGTGCATTGACCGGCGCCGACGATTTAGGCAGGAACAGGGAGAGTGCCCCAACGGAATGGAATCAGTCAACTTTGGCTGGCTCGTCAACCTAAACCGAGAATCTCGCACGCACAAATGGTCTATATCCAAGGAATAACTTAATCTAAAATACTGCCTCGAGTAGCACTGGAATTCCCACGGAGCACTAGACAGCTTCGGCCTATGATGAGGCGGCCTCACAGAACGAACCGATTATGGCCAAACAACCTTGCCGAAAAAGTTGTTTGACCACGTTTCCCAATAAGGAATTTCAGCCTGTTCGAGGCTATCGTTTTCTAAATCCTTGGCGCGTCCGCCGTACCTAAATCGGCGCGTGGAAAAACGGGCCGCCGCATTTCTGGGCGACCCGTATTGGTTGATTGGATTGAGGTCGTTTACGTCACGGGTAAGCGCACAAAACACCTGCAGGATTTGCTGTCGATCCAGGCGTTGTAACTACCGATGTAGGAGCTCCGGCTACGTTCACACCATTACAATTTGCCTGTCCTGAGAAATTGTTATTGTCGAACGTAACTGAGTCAAAGACTGCGGTTTCAGCACCGTTTGAGCCGAATACCGAGCCGCCACGTCCACTGCGCCTAATGAGAGTGTTCTCGACTAGAAGCCCGCCGTCGCCAAATGGGGCGTCGACCCCCCACCCGTTGTTGTCGATAAGCGAGACGTTTCGAATCGTCGCGTTGGGACAATCGACAAGGTAGTAGCCTGCTGAGCCGCTTTCGTACACGTTGGTTCCGGTGACGCGCAAGTTTGCAGAGTCATCGCAAATTACTCCTCCATCACCGATCAGAAACCCTTGGGGACCCGGAATAAAAGTGCCATCGCCAGTAGCCGAACCCCATTCCAAGCGCACTGAACTACTAAGCTTGATCCAGATGTTCCCATCTGGAATCCCATCCGAAGGGTCTCCAGTATCAAACACTGTATTCGTTAGGATTCGGGCACTGTTACTCGACTGCACCCCAATTCCGATCCTGCCCGCTGTCACCTGATTGTCGTAAATTAGAGAACCCGGAGATTGGAATGCCAGAATTCCAAACTCTGGGATCGTTCCACTGGCCTCAACGATCAAGTGCGCGACATCGGAGCCGTTTCTTAAGACGATTACGCGACTGGCGGAACCGCTAGAGGGCAACGACTGTCCCACGATCGTAACTGCAGAGGCGGTTCCGTTGGCGCCGTATAGCTGCTTGTTGTTTGATACGGTGATGGTGCTGGTGACGTTATAGGTACCATTGGTGAGGCAAACTCTATCGCCTGATGAAGCAGTGTTTAGAGCGCTTTGAATGCTGCTGCCCGGACCGATCGTAACGTCACAACCAAAAGAGGAGGTCGCGGCAAACAATGCCCCAACTCCTGCAATTGCAGATTTGAATTTCATCTTCATACTCTTACTCTCTCGAAGTTCTGAGCCCGATAATGGGAAAATTAGAATAGAGAAAAAAATGCTAATGGAACGCTAAAATTCTCTTTTGAGAGAGTTAAGTTTGACGAGCTGCAATGGAACACGGGTTCTACCTCATCAATTCGGACACGCCTGAAAAGGCCGCGAATCAGGCTACTTTCGGAGAAACTCGCGCAACAACTTTGCCCTGCGCCGTCCTGGCTGCCGCAAGCTCCGCTCCCAACGACTGAGACTGCCTGAATCGACGCCGATTGCGACGGCAGCCTGTTTGGTCGTCAGCCCTCGGGTCACCCTGCGAAACCGAACTAGCCCACCCAAATCAAGATTGAAGTAGTCGTCGGGCAGCGGGCAATACCCAAGGTAGTTGATGACCTTTGGATAGCATCGGACGCGCACCTCAGTCTGGTTGAGCTCCCAGTGAATAATGGTTTCAACGCAGACGCCGAGGAGTTTGGCAAGGTTTTTTTGCAGCTCTCCTCGTCGAATTCGAACCGCCCTAAGGTGATCACCCAGCGTCACCAGATCTTGGGGATACGAGAAATCACTGCGTAAGTGATTGAATCGTATAGGTGGCAACAAGGCAATGAAACCTTGCAAGTGTGGCTACTACGGCGTGGATAGCCGGTGTCAGTGCGGGCCGGCAGAGGTCCAACGCTACCGCCAGCGCATCTCAGGCCCGCTACTGGATCGGATCGACATGCATGTGCTGATGCCGCGGGTCACGCTAAGAGAGCTAAATAGGGCACCCGGAGGGGAATCATCAGAAGCGGTCAAAAAAAGAGTGGCCGCCGGGCAATTCATTCAACACGAGCGCCAGCAGCAACTCAATGCCCAGCTGAGTGGAAGCGCGCTCGATCAATTCGCATCACTCAACAAACGTACAAAAGCCATGCTGGAAAACGTGGCTGAGCAGTTGGGCTTGTCGACCAGGGCTTGCCACCGTGTTCAGCGCGTTGCCCGCACCATTGCCGACCTGGCGGGGGAGCAAGAGATCTCAATTCAACATCTCAGCGAAGCCGTTCAGTATCGCCAACTGGACCGGCTTTCTATTGAACAGGCTGCAAACGGTCCGAACGAGTAGGTCTACAGAGGACACTGCGTCCACAGTCCCGTCCTAACTCGACCTGATACTGTTCTTTTTTGGTGCTAGAACCCAAAACTTCGATCTGTCACTTGGTCCCGGATCCTCAGATTCCGTACAGGCTTCTCTAGAAGGTAAACCGCTCTAACTCGACCACTCGCTCGCCGTTCAGATCCAAGATCACCATGTCTGGTGCGCTGAAATCGAACAACAGACTGCGAGACTCGCGCAAGTTTGGTAACCGATGGCTAGCACCGATGGGCTGGCCGTTTTCAAATTCAAGCAATTCGACCTCAATTGCCGAATTAGACAAGTTTCCCTGAGCGGTGTACCAAACCGGACCGCCCTCATCGTTGTAGAGATAGCCGGCCAGAAACACGGAATTTCGCTGGATCTCAACGGAAAACCCGGTGCCGGGCTGATCCGGATCCCAATACCAGCCGTCCTCCGGTAGACTCGTATCAATCAGTGGATCGAGCGGTTCTATCGCTCTAATCGAGCCAAAGTTGAACCGTTCTATTGTCATCTCACCTCCCGGCCAGCGCATTGTGGCCGAGGTATCTGATACAAATTCCAGCTCAAGCTTGCCGGTAGCTTCTGAGATACTGGCGTCCATGAAATCGCCGGCCAGCGTTTGGCCACCCTCAAATGCCAGCAGGTCGGCGGAGAACACATTGCGACTATTGGCGCTGCCTTGGGCAACTAACCAAGTGGGTGCACCGCTGTCGTCGTAAACGTAGGCAGCGACAAACATTTGGTCAGCCTGGCGTTCAATAAAGAAGCCACGCCCCGGTTCAGCGGGATTCCACCACCAGCCGGTTTGCGGCGTGGTGACGAGATCGATCGTGGTGGTAGCAACCGTTCGACGCTGCGGCGGGATAGCATCTCCTGGACTTGAGAAGCGCGGTACTCGAATTTCGATCTCGGCAGTGGTGCCGATGCCAGATGCGAAGCGCAGACCGTGAGCCGGAATTTCCAGCAGATTCCCTGTCTGGATCACACAGCCATGTGCTCGGCACCTCACGTTGTCAATGAGAAGACTTATTACATTGGGCTCCTCAAGTCTGACAGAGCTTAAGGCCCAATCGGGAGACGGCACGGCGTTTCCGCTTCTTAAGGAAAACGGGGTTAGGAACTCGCCGTTGCTCACCGTGATCAATATCGGCACAAAGTAGTTGCTGCCAACGTAGGTTTCGCTAGCGGCCAGGGCAATGGGTTCAGCGTTAACTGCTATTGGTTCGGCACTCGCTGACTGGGCAATGACGACTAGCCCGATTAAGTAGATATTCCTCATCTTGCCTTGCTAATTCGCCAGAACAGTGGCACCAATCGTAGGCGTGCACACGCAGAGAGTAACGAAAGAACCACGAATGTTTGACGAAACTTGAGCGCAGGCTGGCCATTGACTGGGTTTCTCCCAGCAGGGTGCGAAATGGCGATATGGGGTCCGATGTGGGGTCAGGTTAACTTTCCTACAGAAGTTGCATTCAACGTCTATTAAACATATGGGGTCAGGTTCCAGTGCCAGTCATGAGGTGATGTAAAAGGCTAGTTGGTTAGGGCTGAGCCAGTTGTACTTGTAATTGCAGTGCCGCGCGTATCGTAGGCAAAGGCGCTGGCGCAGATTTGAAGTACCCGAATCGGTGGATGGCGTCGGGAGTACAGGCCTGGCACTTGAACCTGACCCAAAAAAATCCTGACCGATGGATTTGTGCGCTCTGACGAGTTTCGGCATTGAATAAGAAACCGTGAAAACTGGAACGAACCTAACCATGAACGAGCGGCTCCCGCACTCCTTAGAAACGCCAAAAACGGTCAACCCCATAAAACAGCTGAGTTTGTGCCTGCTGGTTTGGCAAACGCTGTCGGCGGGTTTAGCCGCGGAGCCCCTGGGGACCAACTTCACCTACCAGGGAGAACTGCTGGACGGCGGGGCTGCCGCTGAGGGCCTGTATGACCTTCAGTTCGAGCTATTCGATCGGGCGGTTGGCGGCCCGTTCGTCGCCTCGGCCGTAGTGGTCGACGATGTCCTAGTCCAAAGCGGCGTGTTCAGCGTTGAACTAGATTTTGGCGTCGGTCCTTTCGCTGGCGACCAGCTGTGGCTTGAAATTGGAGTGAGGGCCGGTTCTAGCACCGGCGGATTTACGGGTCTGCTGCCCCGGCAAAAGCTCACGGCCGCGCCCTATGCGCTTCACGCGGAAATGGTGGCATTGGATTCTATTTCCAGCCCGGAGATCGCAGACGACTCAATCTCCGCTGCCGACCTGGCAGCCAACTCGGTAGGAGCCAATGAGATCATCGACAGCCAGGTCCAGCGGCGCGTGAGCGCGAGCTGCGACGACGGCACTTTACTCGCGGGCATTGCGCAGGACGGTAGTCCAGATTGCGAATCCGCCTTAGACGTGGTGTTCGGCGAGGGTGTGGAGTCTTCGGGTGTTGTTTTACAACCGGAAGCCACCTTTCTAGAGCAAAACTTTGTTACCTCTCGGGCCGGTCGTCTCTTGATCACCGTCCCGGGCGATTTCGTTCTCGTCTGCTCGCCCACGGCCAGCGCTGCGCGCTTCATATATTTGACCGTTGACGGCGTGCCTATACGGTCGAGCACCACGATTACCCGCAGCACCGCAAACAGGCAGCAAAAATTGTCTGGTATTACCGATACGGTCGTAGCGGCGGGTACCCATGAGCTAGCGTTCGCGGGGGAATGTGAGGGAGCCAGTACCGGGACCCCGATCTTCTCGCAATATGCGCCGCCGGCTGCGGTTGTGGTTCTGCCGGAGTGATCGGGCCTTTCGGTCGTACCTGCATACCCAACGCACTGCCCGAATCGCGACTTGGCGGCAATGCCACTGCCTTTTGTTCGCTTTTGTGAAATTCGGCATTTAACAGAATCATGTATGAGGAAAAGGCCTACTCATGACTTCAGCAACCGGGTTGCCGCAACCCAGACGGGCCGACTTTTCGCGCGATCCCTGCTGGGTTTTTGCAACAGTTTTGTTGTCTGCTGTTATCTTCAGCGTTCCTGGCGTTTGCCGCGGGCAGATCGCGGTCATGATAGCCACCGTCGAAGTCACCACACTATCGGACGAGGCCAGCCCGGCGGGTTGCTCCCTACGCGAGGCAATCGATGCACTAACCCTTGGGTCAAGCATCAACGGCTGCGCGCGCACCATGATCGTGGGTCTGGGCGCCGACGTGGTTACCTTTGATCCTGCGCTGATGCCCGGCGAAATAGTGTTGAACAGCGCGCTCGAACCGGCAGTGGACCTGTTCATACGCGGGCCGGGCCGGGAACTGCTAACCATCAGCGGCCAGCACGCGCACGAAGTGTTTTGGGCAACCGATGCTCACCTAAGGATCGAGGGCGTGACTTTAACCGAGGGCTTGGCTGCCCGTCCGTCAGCCTCTACGGGAGGCGCTGTTTTCGCTCGCGAAGTAACGCTTGACGGGGTTCGCGTATCGAACTCTACGGCGTTGGACTCTGGCGGAGGGATCAGCGGAACTCGCGTTGCCGTGCGAAACAGTGAAATCGTGGGAAATCAGGTAGCCGCCGGTTCTGGCATCGGAGGTGGTCTAAGTGGCGGTTTTGTCACGATTGAATCGTCAGAGTTCAAAGAAAATGAAGCCGGCACCTTTGGCGGTGCCGTGGCTGCCGGTCTTGAGCTGTCGATAAGCGATTCCCTGTTTCAACACAACCGGGCCGCTACCGGAGGCGCCCTGTATGTGGTTCGAGGAAACGGGGAGGTTGTTCGCAGCCAGTTTGTCGACAACGACGGCGAGGGTGCCGTCATTTATCAAACAGATGATTCCGCCGTCGATGACACGCTCCGGCTGAGCATTCGTCAGTCGCTCATTGTGGATCAGGTCGTCAATCCTTTTGGCGGCTCTTTATTCGCGCAGCGCCAAACAGACCGCATGGTGCAGCTCAGCGTTCAAAACACATCGATCCTAACCGTCCGAGGCATTCGCGCTGAGGCGGAGTTGAGCCTTAACAACGTCACTATCCGCGCCATGGGTGGGGTTTCCGGGTTGACTCTCCCGGCTGGCTCCCTGGCGCAACTATATGATTCGATCGTTGTAAGTGATGGGCCAGCCGCTTGTCAGAACCAGGGCGTATTTCCCGCCCAGTTCAACAACATCTTCAGTAGTGGCAACTGCGCGGATGAGACCCGGGGCGACCTGGTTGCTGAACCCATGTTAGGGCCGCTGAAAGACAACGGCGGACCCACCGCATCGTTTGCCCCATTGTCCGGCAGCCCGGCGATCAACAACGGCGGGCCATTCTGCCGGTCGGTAGATCAACGGGGACTGCAGCGCACCGATGGGTTCTGCGATATCGGAGCCATTGAATTTGGTGCTGCCCGGGTTTTTGACGATGGCTTCGAGTAAGCCTTCGCCGCGAGACTGGCACTGCTCGAAGGCTTTCTGGAGATTTGGCGAAACATACGGGGTCAGGTTCAAGTGCCAGGCATGAGGTGGTGTAAAAGGCTAGTTGGCTAGGGCTGAGCCAGTTGTACTTGTAATTGCAGTGCCGCGCGTATCGTAGGCAAAGGCTCTGGATCAGATTTGAAATACCCGAATCGGTGGGTGGCGTCGGGAGTACAGGCCTGGCACTTGAACCTGACCCCAAAAATTCCGCGACCCGTCCGACCGAATGATTGTTGCACACGCGCGCGTTGAGCATCGTTTATTACTTACGGTAGATACGAAGATACTGAAATACCCCGTAAGCTCGGTAGCCGGTCAGCGGCAAGCGGAACTTGGCAACGCAGGCCCGACTTGAGAGGTTTTCTCGAATGCCAAAATCCAGACTCATCATTCTCCTAGCGGTCGCTATGGTGCTTTCCGCCTGTGTTCGTAGCCCGAGTGACAAGTCTTTAGAGCCCACCGCGCCTACCGATGCTGAAAAGTTTGCGGCGCTTGATTCAGCGATCTCTGAGATCTTGAGCGGCCAGGATATTAAGACTGCTGGGATCGGTCTAATCGAGAACGGGGAACTAGTCTGGGCCGGCTACTATGGTGAACAATCACCGGGCAGGCCTGCCACCTCTGCAACTCAATTTGACACAGGCTCGATCACCAAGGTGGTTTCGACGGAAACAATCTTGCGTCTTGTTAATGATGGGCACCTCAACCTTGATGAACCTATGGGCAGCCTCTGGGTCGACCCCGATCTCGAAAACGATCCGCGTGCACTCCAGCTAACGCCCCGTATGGTTCTGACTCACACGACAGGCTTCCCAAACCGACGGAACCGAACCGACAACGGCAAGCTCCAGTTCTTAGCCGATCCGGGAACCGCTTTTGGTTATTCCGGCGAAGGCTTTGAGTACTTGATGCGATTTGTTGAGGCGAAACTTGGCACGTCTTTCCCAGAACTTGTTGAAGCGGAGGTCTTCGGACCTATGCATATAACCGGCGCCTCGTTCGCCTATAAAGAGGAGAATTTTGAGAACGTTGCCCTAAGCGTCGATGATGATACGGGAGAGTTTCGAACCGATTGGGGTTATCACTGCCTGGTCATCTCGAATACGTGTCCAAAAGATGGGAACTACAGCACATCACGCGATATGACTAGCACGGTGGAAAGCCTTGCCGCATTTGCGATCTCAGTGGCCAACGCCGACGGTTACAGTGCCACGCTGGCGGCCGATCGCAACACGGTGCAGTCAACGAAAGATCGCCCGATGTATTTCTGCGACAAACCAGGCGTTGATGATTGTCCTCTGGAACAAGGCTATGGCTTGGGCTGGGAGGTTCTGACTTATGGCGACACCCAGTTGATTGCGCATGGTGGCCATGACTATTCAGTGCTCACGGTGTTTGGGATCAATACTGAAACGAAAGATGGCGTCATTGTGTTATTAAACGCGCCAGGGATCCCATCATTACGCGTGATGCCAGAAATCCTCGAGGTTTTGGATCCAACCACGCCACTCAGTCAGCAGTATCGTGGATGGCTGCGCTACGAAGAATCGAGGTCAAAAAACTGAAACGCGCTCACTTAAGGAGTGCCAGGCAGGCGGAGTAACGTTAACCTTCACTCAATCCAAAGATTTCGCGACGCGAAAGCCAAAGTTGGAAAACCCCTGGGTTGGGTTCCAGGCCCCTCGGTATGCGCTCCTCAAGTACAACGGACTGTAGTCCCAGGCGCCGCCTCTTACGACCCGTTTTTCACAGCCTTCCTCCGGCACAGTTTGTTCGGAACATACGGGGTCACGAACATACGGGGTCAGGTTCAAGTGCCAGGCATGAGGTGGTGCAAAAGTCTAGTTGGTTAGGGCTGAGCTAGTTCTACTTGTAATTGAACTGCAGCGCGTACCGTAGGCAAAGGCTCTGGATCAGATTTGAAATTCCCGAATCGATGGATGGCGTCGGGGATACAGGCCTGGCACTTGAACCTGACCCCAAAAGTTTTGACCCCAAAAGTTTTGGCACTTGAACCTGACCCCAAAAGTTTCAGGCTCGCATCGAGCATCTTCGATTACTCACCGTAGACACGAAAATGCTGCAATACCCCGTAAGCTCGGTAGCTGGGTAGCGGCAAGCGGACTTGGCACCTGGTCCTGACCCCTAAGATTCGACTTCATCGATTGAACCTGCCTTTTTCTAACGGTTTTGCTCTTGCTGACCCGTCTCGAAACCGTCTAGAAACACCACGACGTTAGACAGAGAAACGACATCAACTGTGGCCGGCACAGTGGTGAGTTCAATTACGCGACCGTCCGGTTCAATCCGTGCAAGCACATTGGGCAGCGCGTCAGCCCGGTTGGCGCCACCGTTTGGAACCACCCGTCTCACCAGCGCCAAAATGGCGCCACTACCGTCGGCGAAGGCGTCCATGGTATCAATCTGCCGTTCGCTGCCGGGTACGATTGGACCGTAATCCAGCGATATCTGAGCTGTGGGCACACCGATATCACTGATCGGCGCGTCAATTAGATCGGTTGTCAGATTGCTATTGGAAACGTCGTAGCGAACCGTGTCACCAACAATCGTGAACGCCTGAACGGATTCGGCCAGCACCGTTTCGGTTGTGGCGTTGCCGGTAGTGAGATCGACGGAAATAACATCCCGAGACTGGGTGCCAAAAAGCCGCCCGTCGGGTGCCAACTCCAGGTTTCGGAGCACAGCGCGCGGCGCAATGACCACGCTTGAAACTTCCTGTCCGGTGCAGGCATCCAGTCGATAGACCCGCTGTTCGCCCCCACCAGACCCCTCTGTCATGAGGAGGGTTCCAGTTGTCGGATCAACTTCAAGTCCACGAATTGAATCGTCGCGGCTAACGAGATAGCTCAATTCGCCGGTCTTTAGATCAAGCCCGTAGATTGCATCCGCTGACTCGTTACCATTGATGGCAACGTATGCGTCTGCCAGGCACTGTGGTGTGGTCACCGGCACCCCGCCCGGGTCCGGGATCATGCCGTGGATGCCGTCACTGACTTCCCCGACTACGAGCCAGGACCCGTCCCGCGCTACGAATGTGACGGTTGCGTTTTCGTCAACCGCAAATAGTTGGCCATTGGCAAAGTCGGCAGCGAAAGTTTCCGTGTCGAATCCTTCTCCAAGATCAGTTTCAGTGGTGACACACGATTGCGACGCATCGACGGGTAGCATGTTCAGATCGAAAGCGAATATCGAACCCTCAACAATCTGCAGCAGTTCGTCGGTATCGGAATCAAAGGCCAGCGCTGAATGATTGCTCGAGGCCGACCCAAAGCCCGTATCGCAAAGCGCGCTGGGTGCGCCGGTCGTGCGATCAAGCTGATAAAGCGTCGCGTCACGACCTACGGCGTAAAGAACTCCATCATCGGCAAACGCTGCATCATGAAAACTGACGCCCGTATTGCCGATGTCGGTAATTCCGTTCGTTGGATCGAAAAGTCCTAGGCGATGTTCTGCTGTCTGGAAAGACCGAAAAAGCACATAAATTTCACCCGTCGGCGCCTGTACGATCTCGTTTAAGGCATGGATAGGCTCACCATCCAGGGATTGTCGTTGGACGTTGGTCAATTGCTGAGTCGGTTGATCCCAGATCCGCATGAGATCGTCCCATTGGCTTGTGGTCAACCATCGAGTGGTGGCGAGCGTCGGGGCCTCAAGTACTGTTAGGGCCGGTGCACTACAGTTGTTGTTGGCTTCGTCCGTTTCGACGATCAGGTTGTCCGGGTCGGCTGCACAGAGGCCAGGAAAAGGCGGGAAATCAAAGGTGCCCACCGTGTTTGGCGTCGCTGGAATGCTGAAAGCCAACGTCGATCTTGTATTTGAGATACCGGAAAACACGACAGTTTCCGTAGCGACGCAGTCTACTGCCTGGTCGATTAGGGTGCATACTGCCGTACCGGAAAAGTTCGACAGGCTGTTGATTGTCGGTGGCTCGTAGTCAAATCCCGCTGGAAGCTCAAATCGAATCAGTGCCTCGCCCACTTCGAACTGGGCCGCGCCACCGGTTTTCTGAAAAAATACTTCAATCGAAAAAGGATTTCCGACAAACGTACTTGGTCCCAACTCACGAGCGGCAGTGACTGTGAAATCCTGCGCCCGGCTCTGCTGGCCAACGCTGAAAGCAAGGAGAATCAGCGTAGACGGTACAGCGAGAATCTGCTTAATCATTTCGAAGCCCCCAGAGAAAACCCGATCATCAGAGTACGCCTCAGGAGAGTCAACCATTCGCTCCAAGGGTTAACGCCGTCGTGCCCACCGAAAGGAACTAAAGGGGGTCGGTTCGAAAGAGGGACAGGTTAACTTTCCTACAGCATTCTGTTCGGAGGGATGCGGTACACCGCCAGATTCTGTGTCAGTTGGTCGTGACTAGGCCCCGTATGCACTAATCACGACCCAAAGATTTCGCGACGCGAAAACCGAAATTTGAGAAGCCCTGAGTAGGGTTCCATGCCCCTCGGTATGCGCTCCTCAAGTACAACGGGCTGTAGTCCCAGGCGCCGCCCCTCACTGCGCGTTTTTCACAGCCTTCTTCCGGCACAGTTTCTTCGGAAAAGTAGGTTGAGCTGAGTGACGGTTGGTAACAGTCGGCCACCCATTCCCAAACGTTGCCCACCATGTCGTGCAAACCGAAGGCGTTCGGCGCTTTGAACGCGCCCACGGGCGCGGTGTAGAGGTGTCCATCCGAGCATTCACCCGCGCGGTCCCATGCTCCGTAGGATTGGCCCGCCAATGCATCGCCACCGTTGGTGAACTTACAGAACTCATCTTGGTTGGCTCCCCACCAATACGTTGTGGTGGTGCCTGCGCGCGCGGCGTACTCCCATTCGCTCTCGGTCAGCAGCCGGTAAGTCCCCTTGGGCGTTTGAGTGTTCAGCCAGCCGACGTAGGCGTTGGCGTCGTGCCAGCTGACGCAAACTACCGGATGATCTTCACTTTGCTCAAAACCGGGTGTCTGCCAATTAAGCTCGGGCTGGTAGCCCCATGAGCCGTTCTCTTGCAGGCTGAGGCAAATGTCCTCGGTTTGATAGTTCGTGGCGGAAACAAACGCCTGATATTGACCGAGCGTAATCTCAAATTTGGACACGGCAAAGCCGTCCAAGGTGACCTTAGATTGTGGCCCTTCATCATCGGTTCGGCCTGCTTCATCTTCTGGTGACCCAAACAGAAAGGACCCGGCCGGAATGTTCACCATCTCTGGGCAAGCGTCACATTCCCGGAAAGTTCCAATCGACCCTTCGTCTGACGAAGCGGCAATGGGCACCAAATTCACGAGCACGAGGATGTGCAGCAAACTGAAGGGTGCTGGGAGTTTCATGGGTTGACTGAGCCTGGTTCTTGGATGTCGTTTCAAACACGCCTGGTAGGAGGTTTGGTTACAGGGGGAGAGAGGACCCCGTTTCATCCCGCTTTCACCTGGCCCTCGTATCACCATGACCCCGTTTCATCACAACAGCACGAAGCCGGCAGGAAATTCCTTCCGAAAATGAGAGGATGGCCTCAGGTACGCGAGTCCGCCGTTTGGCGTGTGATGCAAAAGTTTGTGATTCGAAGGAGGGTTATGGTGCAGCGGTTCTTGAGCGTTCTTGGCGGGCTCATCTTAATTTTTTCCGGTACAGCTTCCGGTCAACCCATGTCGACGGAGCACATCCCGGATTCCGAGATTCCCCAGCGCACAAACAATTTCTACCTCCTGGGCAAAGTCTGGGGCTACCTGAAATACCACCACCCCCAGGTCAAAGGCGGTTGCTTCGACTGGGACAAAGAATTGCTTAGCGTTGCCGCTAGCATCAACGAGGCAAAAACCCGCTCGGCAGCGCTGAACGTCCTTACAACATGGGTTCGTCAGGTCGACCAGCCCAGGCCAGACTGCGAGCTTGAGCTCGCTAAACGCGAGCCGAGCAAATTAGGGGAACGCAGCTGGATTCAGGATGAAGTGCTGCTTGGACCTGATCTGGCGCAAGCGCTCATGGCGGTAAACGCGAGAGCGGAGCAATACGCCGGGCAGCATTACGTCACGCTGGTCGAGGGCATCAAGAACCCTCAATTTCTCACCGAGAGATCTTATGCCGGCAAAAAGGAACTGGGCTGGCCATACCGCTTGCTGGCCCTGTTTCGGTTCTGGAATATCGTCGAATACTGGTCGCCTTACAAAAATGTGATCTCCCAAGACTGGGATCAGACCCTGATTGAGTTTATACCCCGATTCATCGATGCCGACGATGAGGGGAAGTACGTTACGGAATTGATGGTGCTGGTCGCGCGCGTCGAGGATGGTCATACCGCTTTATGGTCCCATTTTCATCTGAGCCCACCGGGTGGACGCCTTTATGTGCATGCACACATCCGATCAATAGAAGGCCGACCGGTGGTCTGGCGGGCGTCCAAAAACGGCTTTCGCAAAGGGCTTGCAGTGGGGGACGTGATCCTCACGATTGATGGCGCGCCGGTTGAGAGACTGGTTGACGCTTGGCGCCCCTTTTACGGCGCATCAAACGAGTCCGCGCTGCGCCGGCAACTTTATTTGAATTTGCTCCGCGGGACGGAAAAATTCGTCGACGTGCGAGTTGAGCGCAACGGTCGCGAGGTCGACCTCACGCTTAAGCGTAAGCGAGGACCGACTCGGATGAATACCCATGACCGAGATGGCAAGACCTTACAGCTACTGTCCGAAGACGTTGCCTACCTGAAGCTGTCGTCCGTTTCGGCCAAGGACGTGCCGAAATACCTCGAAAAAATTGATGGTACTCGCGGACTGGTCATCGATATCCGCAACTACCCAGCAGATTTTGTGGTCTTTGCGCTCGGTCAGCATCTTGTGCAGCAAACAACGCCGTTCGCGCGGTTCACCTACGGCGACCTAGCGGCGCCGGGAAACTTTCTTTGGACCGATTCCATGAACCTCGGCCCCAAGACACCATTTTACGACGGCAAAGTGGTGATCATCGTGGACGAGGCGAGCCAGAGTAACTCCGAGTACACCGCCATGGCGTTTCGGGCCGGCCTCAACGCCGCGGTGGTTGGCAGCCAAACCGCTGGCGCTGATGGAAATGTCTCTTCAATTACACTACCGGGCGGCTACGAAACGAAGATCAGCGGCATTGGCGTGTTCTATCCTGATCGATCACCCACGCAGAAAATCGGCATTGTTGCCGACGTTGCGGTCAGACCAACGATTGCTGGCATTAGGGCCGGACGAGACGAGGTACTCGAACAGGCGGTGAAAGTGATCCTGGGAGAAGAAGTGTCTCAGGGCAAATTGGAAGAACTGATTAGATTATCTCAGGCGCGTCCCTAGCCGAGTTTTGCCTCCAAAACTCCGAAAGGGGGGCCGAAAGGGGGTCAGGTTAACTTTCCTACAGAAGCTAACTCTTGTAGGAAAGTTAACCTGCCCGCTTTTTTCCGGCTTCAATTGGTGAGCCAGGCAACGGGCGAGGGATTCGCCCCGATGCCCTTGCGTAGCTTAAGCCGCATCGGAGATCACTGCTGCCATCTTCTCGATCGCCTGCGCCCAGCCACCAGCGCCGCGCGAGTCTGCGGGAACGCCGACATGAGTCATCTTCATGGTCGTCTTTCCGTCGGCTTCGGAGAGCTCGACAATAATCTCCGTCGTTTCCGGATGACCCGGAGGCATCCCCATGCTTTCCGGCGACAGAACGTTGCCCTGTTCATCAGCCATGCTTTCGGTATAGACGAGCCGACTTGGCGGGCTCACTTCCTTGTATTCACCGACGAACCACATGGTCATGGTTTTGTCCGGCATTTCCATTTGCATGCAGATCTTTCGCTGCCCACCTTCGACCACGTTCATTTCGGCGACGGGGATTTTCATCCCGTTCGGCCCGTACCACTGCTGAAACAGATCAGCCTGGGTCCATAGGTTCCAGATCGTTTCGATCGGCGCATCAAATTCGCGTTCAATTCGTACCCAGTCTGCTTCAGTTGCCATCACTTCCCTCCGTCAGTTGTTTCAACACAGATTCCAGCTGATCGAACCTGGCTTCCCAGATCGGTCGATATTGTTCTGCCCAGGAAGCCACTTGCTTTAGCGGCGCAGGATTCAAGGTGCATGGCCGGTATTGGGCCTGCTTACCCTGGGAGACGAGCCCCGCCCGCTCCAGTACTTTGATGTGTTTGGAGACCGCGGGCAGGCTCATGTCGAACGGCTCGGCGATTTCGTTCACCGTCGCTTCGCCCTCAGCCAGGCGGGCGAGCATGGCTCGTCTTGCGGGGTGCGCCAGCGCAGCGAACGTATCGCTCAATGGGTCGGTCGTGCTCATAAGACATTAATAAACCGATAGGTTAATAAATGCAATGGTTAAATACGATGGCTCGCGACTTTTAGTGTCGAGCCGGTGATGGAGCTAGCTCAGTTGCGCGGGCTGCCAACCCCTGCCGCGGACTTGGTCGCCGTTAGCAGTTCGTCCACCGAATCGATGTTGGCGATCGCCGGCTGCAGGTAGATCATGCGCTCTCGGTAGTTAACGATCGCGGGCAGCACCGGTACACCGGAGCTCACCGCGATGCGGGCGAAACCGCTTTTCCACTTTCGAACCTCGCCGCGGGTGCCTTCCGGGGTAATACCGACAACGAGCTGCTTGCGCTTGGCAAACTGCTCCGTCAGCTGCTCCACCATGCCCTGCGGAGAGTTTCGGTCTACGGGGATACCGCCGAGGCCGCGCATGATCACGCCGAGCGGAAAGCGGAAGAGTGAAAGTTTGGCTAGGAACGAGGTTCTCAGGCCAAGCCCCCAGAATACGGCCCAGGACAGAATAAAATCGATATTGGAGCTGTGTGGCGCCAGCACGACAATCAGCTTCGGCTCATCAGGCCATTCGCCAGTCATGCGCCAACCCATCAAGCCGAGCGCCCGCCGGCCGAGCCAACGTGTCAGCGGGTTACGCGTTTTGGGGACCTTGGGTCCAAGGACTGGCCATCGCATGGCGAGCAATTTCCTAGTGGGTTCGATGATGGCGCCGCTGCATCTGCGCAGGCCCAGCGCGCTTTCTACGAGTGATGATCTGAACTATCGGGGTGTGGACCGGCTGAAGGCTCAGTATAGCAACGGACATCACCCGAGAGGATACAAGTCGGCTGGGTGCTGGCCCATGGCTGGCGGCTCCCGGACCCATCACGCCGGGCCCACCAAGGCCTTTTTTGCCATGTTCGCGTGATGGTGATGCACCCGGTATCGTGTGCCAACTCCGAACGATTCGAATCCAACAGGCGGCTTCACAATGACAAGGATGTACGTTGGTTCCGAGGTGGGAAAGCTCCACCGGGTATTGCTTCACCGGCCGGAGCTCAGCCTAAGACGGCTCACGCCGCGCAATTTTGAGGACCTGCTGTTCGACGATGTGGTTCGAGTGGCCCGCGCCGCCACCGAGCACGATCTGTTCGTCAAGACCCTCAAAACTCATGGCGTCGAGGTCCTGCTGCTGCACAATCTGCTGGCCGAGACGCTGGAAATGGCTGAGGCCCGCACCTGGGTGCTCGACCACCAGGTTCAAGAAACGTCTCTCGGACCCGGCCTGGCGCGTTCGGTGCGCGACTACCTCGAGAATATGGACGGCGAGGCAATGGCCTCAGCCTTGATCGGCGGCCTCACCCAGGACGACCTTGCGAACCCGTCACACAGCCTGACAGCGGAGCTGATCGTCGGCGAAACCGACTTCATCCTGCCCCCGTTGCCCAATCATCTGTTCACCCGCGATACCTCCTGCTGGATCTTCGGAGGCGTCTCGCTGAACCCGATGGCCAAGGTCGCCAGGCTCCGCGAAACGGTTCATCTGAAGGCGATCTATCGTCACCACCCGCTGTTTGCCGACGCTCGGTGGGACACCTGGTTTGACGGCGTTGCGATGGGCCGAACCGACGCGTCGCTCGAAGGCGGAGACGTGCTGGTGCTTGGCAACGGTGCGGTGCTGGCCGGTATCAGCGAGCGCACCACGCCGCAGGGTGTCGAGATGCTGGCGGAGCGACTGTTTGCGGGCGGTGTTGCCGATCGGGTCATTGCGGTCGATCTGCCGAAGCACCGCAGCTGTATGCATCTCGACACGGTGATGACCCAGATGGACGTTGATTGCTTCAGCGTCTATCCGCGAATCATTAACGAGGAGACGCCATCGTGGGACCTTACGCCGGGAGCTGGTGGCGGCCTGAACGTCAAGCGACGCACCAGCTTTTTTCAGACGCTGGCCAGTGCCTGCGGACAGCCTGAGCTGCGCATCATCCCCACCGGCGGCGACAAATATGAAGCCGAGCGGGAACAGTGGAATGATGCTAACAACGTGCTGACCTTGAAGCCCGGCACCGTGGTTGGCTACGAGCGCAATGCCGCGACGATCGCCGCGATGGAGGCAGCTGGGATTGAGGTGATCAAGATAGGCGGTGAGGAGCTTGGGCGCGGGCGCGGTGGGCCCAGATGCATGAGTTGCCCCATCGAACGCGATGGACTGAGCTGACACCCGTACCGTTCTGTCGTGAGCGTCGAGCCGGCTTCACCTTTTGTTGTTGAGGATAGCGGTAGCGTGTGGGCCTTCTTGATGGGATACACCAATGCTGCCTGCCTTTGCGCTGACGCTCGCTATGCTCAACCCGACGCTAACGTTGGAAGACTATCTCGGCCGCGCCATCTCGCGGGGCGTCCCGCTCTATAACGACGGTCAGGCGGCCGCCTGCGCTGCGGTCTACGCGACGGCGCTCGAGGCGATCGCCAGCGCAGAAGGATGGCTCGGGGAGCCTTCCCAACGAAAAAGTCTAACGTACCAACTCGATCTGGCGGCGGCTCTACCCGATCCGCGAGACCGCGCCTGGGCCTATCGCGACCTGATAGATACCCTGCTAGGCGGGCAGCCTCTCCCGCCGCCGCCGGAAGCCAGCGAACGAACGCTCTTTGATTTTTCAACGGCTGCCGACGTTGAGCGCTGGCAGGTGGTGCTGGATGGCGTTATGGGCGGTCGATCAACCGGCCAGGTGTCTGTCGAAGAGAACGTGATGGTTTTTACAGGCGATACGTCGCTCGCAAACAACGGCGGTTTCTCGTCGCTCCGCGCGTCGGTCCCGGTGGGTTCAGCGGCTGGCTACGACGCCCTGCGTATCCGCGTACGCGGCGACGGCCGCACTTGGATTCTTGGCGCTAGCGCCGGCGTGGGAAATCGTGGCGACAGCTACTGGCAGCGATTCGATACGGACGGCAGCAGCTGGCAGACGATCACCGTACCGATCCGGGATATGACGCGCGTGTTCTTTGGCCGCCCGCTGGATGGAAAGCTACAGCCTGCAGCGCTCCGCGGCGTCGAGTTCTACATCTACGATAAGAAAGCCGGACCCTTTCGGCTGGAAGTCGACACCATATCGGCGGTCCGCCTTCCAGCTGGCTGAGTTTCGGCATGACGTTGAGCTGTTAACCGCTAAATCGACATCCGATTAGCGCGTGCAATGATAACGGCGCCGTCGCAAAGCGGGCGCCAGGCAATACTGGCGCTTAAAACCTCAGTCAAAACCCATACATCAGCTGGACACCGTAGGTCCTGGGCTGAGAAAACGCGGCCTGCGGAATGCCCTCGACAAGAAAGGTCTCAGTGATGAGCTCAAAGTCATCTAAGACGTTGTCAACAAAGGCGCGAACAGTGAAATCTCCCCAGCGATAGTCCGCTGACAAATCAAAGAGCATAAGTGAATCGGCTTTGAACTCGTTGTCGGCGCGGGTAAAAAAACCGTCTCGATAGTTGCCTTCCGCACCGAGGGTCCAATCACCGCGCGTGTAGAACGCCCCAGCAGCTGCGGTCATGCCCGGCGCGTTGGGAAACTCATTGCCGGAAAAATCGTTGAAGCCTGACGTAAATCGTTTGAACTCCGTTTCAACGAGCCCGAGGGACGCATATGCGTCCCACTGGTCATTTCGCCACGACATCTCCAGCTCCATCCCTGAGACCTCCGACTCACCGGAATTTAGAGTGGTGAGAATCACGCTTCCCGGCGGCGCATCGTTAACCTGTTGATCTGTCCAGTCGAGGTAAAACAGGTTGGCGTTAAGTTCGAACCCCGCGCCAAGGCTTGCTTTGTAAGACAGCTCATAATTTTTCACGAATTCTGGATCGAATTCATCGATCTCGAGCGTGGCATTGTTAGTGGTCACGCCGCCCTGCCGATAGCCTTCGGTGTAGGTAAAGCCGAGTCGCTGTCGGCTGCTTAGCGAATATGTAAGACCGACTTTCGGCAAGAACTCGCTAAAGTCTGTGCTGCCATCGGTGATGCCACCAAGCACGTTGGGGACAACCACCGTATAGGGCACCGGCGGCGGCAAAATCAAATTGGCAGAGAGATTGCCGATTGCGTTCAGGTCGATTTGCTCATAGCGTCCGCCGAGCGTGAGCAGCAGCTTGTCAGAAACCTCGATATCGAATTCGCCAAAAACCGCCGTGGTCTCAGTGGTTGTCGGACTGTTGATCAAAGCATCCAGGTCAAGGCCCCCGGCAAAGTTCGGAAAGGCTACCCCGTCGCGCAACACGCGATTGGTCTCGTCGGAGTAGAAAAGGCCAACCGCGCCGCGAACCCGGGAACCTTCGTACTCCAACCGGAGAGTCTGGTTGAACTCATCCTGATCCGCTGTTGCCAGCCAGGTCTGGTCCAGGTCCGGCAGGCTGGTTGCGTAGTTGGAGTTTCGATCCTCCGACACAAAATTGTTGTACGCGGTCTGCGCCTCAAGGGCGATTGAATCAGAGAGCTGATAGCGGATATTGAGGGTCTTTACGTCCTGCTCGGTATCCATACCACCTGTGCCGTAGACGTTCCCGTTGGTGAAGCGTCGTGTTTCTGGAAACCAGACATTTACATCGTTTCGCGCATCGGCCTGGACGTGGGTATGGCTCAAGAGCACTTCCAGGGGCACCCTCTGCGAACGATAGAGCAGCTTGCCGCGAAACGTATCGGTGTCGTTGAAATTGTAGACATCCGTGTCCAGCGTCGGGTTCTCGATAAACCCATCGGTGTTCAGCCTCTGCACGGTAATGCGGTAAGCCAGTTCGTCAGTGATCGGGCCCGTATTCGCTACCCCAATTTCATAAGTGCCGTAGTTGCCGACCGCTGCAATCGCCTGGGTGTTCTGCTGAAACTCTGGATCGTTAGTCGAGACCACAACACCACCGGCGAGCGAGTTTCTGGCCTGTGCGGTACTTTGCGGGCCGCGCAGCATTTCCACCTGCTCCACATCGAACAGCGAGTTAAAACCCCGGGCGAGCTGCTGGGTGGTGAACGCGGCTCCGTCAACCATCAGCGAAGCCAGCGCGGCACTGCCGGCGCCCCCGAT
Organism: Pseudomonadota bacterium; assembly: GCA_039033415.1. Taxonomy (NCBI): domain Bacteria; kingdom Pseudomonadati; phylum Pseudomonadota; species Pseudomonadota bacterium. The sequence goes on from JBCCCR010000004.1 coordinate 250,033, forward strand.
CCCCGACGAGTTGATGCCTCGAATGCTGAAGGTAAAAGCCTGAAGCCCCGTCCCGTTAACGTTGACGTTGGCCGCGCGATTAAACACGTCGGTGATTCTCTTGTCGTTGCTGCGGACGATGTCGCTTTCGGTTTGCACGTTGATCGACGTGTTGGTGTCCAGAATGCCGCGCCGGATGTTCTCACCATAGATGGTGATTTCTTCCAGGGTCCGCGGCTTGCTGGGTTGATCTTCTGATCCAGTTTGGGAATCCTGGGATTCGGCCGTGGAAACGGTGTTTTGCGAAACGACAAAGGAACCGTTGGTGGATCGGCGAGCTGTCAGCCCGGATCCTGCTAACGCCTGGCTGAGTGCTGCGTCAGCGCCCATCGTTCCTGAAACCACCGGTGCCGTCTTCCCTTCGACAACGGCTTCGGACGCCAGCACGTTGACCCCGAAGACGTTCGAGATGGCGACCAGGCTATCCCCCAAGGGGCCTGACGGGATACTCAATGCCTGCGATGAGGGTGATGACGCCGCAGGCTGCGCGGTCGCGGGCTGGCTGCCAAAAGAGAAGGCCGCCAAACAGACAGACGCCGCAACAGCTCTTCCAAGCCCCTTGAGTTTTTCGATTTTCTGCACCACGGTTCTCCACTACAGGTCATTTCGTAAATGAAACGCATTTGCACCACCTACTTAATGATCTATTCGGGCGGAAAATCGACACCCTCTTCGCAAGAATTTCTTACAGCGCGCGTCGGCCCCTAGTCCTTCGGGTTCCGAAGGCGGATGACAACCCTCGCGGGGTCAGCGCGATCCAGCGAGACAGGATGGATTTCGGTGAGGATCGAAAGCATGCCGTCGATATCTTGCGCATTAAAGGCACCACGAATCCTGAGGTCACCCAGCTCCCTCGCATCCGCAGAAATTTCGACCGGCACCACAGAATAGCGATTGGCGTCCGCCACGAGTTCGGTCAGCGGCGAGCCGCTGTAGATCAGTCGGTTCTGCCGCCAGGCGCCGATGAGCTGAGGGTCGACAGTCTCTACCTGCTGAAGACCTTGCTTGGAGTCGGCCTCAACCTGCTGCCCACCAGACAGCACTTCTCGGGACAGGATCGAGGTAGCCTCCTCCGCAATAATAAAAGGGTGGGTCACCACAACGGCCCCTTCGGCCACGGCAACGCGCGACGTGCCACCCGAAATATGCACATTGAAAGTTGTGCCCAACACCGTTGCCTCCAGCTCATTGGCAGTCACAGAGAACGGCCTCGCGGGATCCGACGCAACCTCAAAAAATGCCGAGCCGCTTATCAGTCTGACAGTCCGCACCTGGCTATCGATTGACGCCTCCATTTCGCTGGCGGCACCCAAGGTAATTTGAGAGCCGTCACTCAGCGTCACTATCCGGGTTTGGCCAATATCGGTGACGTGGGCGGAAGTGTCCGAATTCGAGGTCAGGACAGCGCTGGGCGCGATGGACTCCTGCCTCGCCAGAAATACGGCGCCCACCAATGCCAAACCGCCGAGCATCCCAGCCGCGGCAATTTTTGCTGCAGGCGCAAGAAACAGGTCTGACCAGCGATCCTTTAGCGCCGTCCATTTCTCTTGGGTGGTGGGTCGGAGCAACGATGGGTCAAGATCAACAGCGGACACCTTTCCGAGCGCCGACCAGAAGCTCACGGCGTCTTGATAAGCCTGCTCGTGGCTCGGATCCTCAGCCAGCCAGGATTGAAACTGCTTGCGGTCTTGGTCGGTTGCCTCCGAGTCGGTCAGCAGCAGTCGCCAATCGTGCGCAGACTGCAGAGCCTGGGAGACTTGGGGCGTTATCTCAGTGCTCATGGCTTGCGCTCCTTATCGTTTGCGAGCAGCGCGTTCAACTCTGCCGCCGCCCGCGAAACGTGTTTGGCCGCTGCGGTCCGCCCGATCCCGAGCCGCCGGCCAACTTCGGCGACGCTGAGACCTTCCAGACGGTGCAGGATCAAGGCCCTCCGTCGCTTTTCGGGCATCCTGCGCAGAACGTCGTTGATCGAAGATAATTGCTCCTTTGCAATAATGATCTTTTCGGGCGAAGAAACGTCACCCTCACCCGCAAACGAACGCCGCTCGATCTCCGGTCTGCGGGCCTCTCGTCGCTTGACGGTGTTTTTTTCCGTCAGTACCAGATTGCGGGCCGTACGCCAGATAAACGCTTTGAGATTGCGGATCGAGGCGAGATCTCCCCTTTCAATCACCCGCTGAAACGCTTCCTGGGCCACGTCGTCCGGATCCGGCGGACCGTCTCCGTAGATATGCCGAATCGATAAGGCCAATTCGCCCGAATAGCTGCTGTAGAGGTCTAGAATTTCTTGGGGAATGGCGCTGGTGGAATCGTCAGGCCGATCCGGCGCCTGAGTTTGGCTGTTACCTAGCTTTTGTGGACCGTCGTAACCCATGCGGCAGCGAAAAGTGCCGGATAGCCCGACTTGTGCGAATGATTCTCACTAGCGTACCCGGTGTTTTTTCATTTGCAAGCACTGCTGACTCAAGCCGTGCCGGTCGGTGAGGCTCAGCTAGAGCTAGAGCTCCCGTTAACGTTAGAAGTCAAATTCCACAGCCACCCCGGCAACTCGGGGAAAATTGATCCGGTAGGAGGGTGACGCGTTGGGCGTCAGGACGCCCGTCGCGGTATCGATGGTCGCGAAGCCTCGCTCGGTCGCAAACCGGTCGTCCAGCGCATTATTGGCAAACGCATAGACGTTCCACTGCTTGAAACGGTACCCTACGCGGCCGTTGATCAGCGTCGCCGATTCAACTTCATTGACCGCCAGATTGGCCACCTCAGAGAATTGGTCACTCCGGTAATTTGCGCTCCAGTTAGTGTAAAAGCCTGACGGATGCTCGTAGCTCACCCCAACCGCCAGGGTCGTTTCTGGCGCTGTGGTAAATGAGTTGCCACGGACGTTCTCGAAAGGCCCCGGCACCTCAGCGAACGGAAAATCCTTAAACTCGGTCCGCAGCAGGCCTAAGCCAACAAAGTAACTCAGCGACTCCGTCAGCTGATGGTCAATATTGAGCTCAAGGCCGAAAAGCTCGGACTCACCGGCGTTTTCCACCAACGCAAGACGCGCGTCAATCTGGGCGCTGGGTACCACCACCTGCTGGTCCTCCCATTCGGTAAAAAAGACGTTGGCGTTCACCGACAGCCGACCATCCAGCCACAGCGAACGAAAGGCCAGTTCGTAATTCGTCAGAAACTCAGGATCAAACTCGTTAGTGATATTCGTGGCGGTAACCGGATCGAAAAATTGCCGGATACCACCCGCCCGATAGCCTCGAGCCACCGAAAAAAACAGCGACCGATTGTCATCGAATTCATAGGACACACCCGCCCGAGGTAGGAAAGCCTGGTAGTCGGTGGGTGTCGCGGGCTCGTTCGGCGCAAAGGGGGCGGCAAAGACGGCGCACGGCACGGCACCAAAGAGCAAGCACGTTGGCGGGTCCGCGGTGACCAATCCGGACACGGGGTTGTCGCCAAGACTCTCACGATCATAGCGCGCCCCGAAATTCAGCGACCACCGATCGTCCAGGTCTATGGTGAGGTCAGCAAAGATAGCCTCGTTAGTGATTCGGCTGCGTGATTGGCTGGCCACGGTAATCAGCGAATCGGGTGGATCCACCGGGACGCCTAGGCCCGCCAGCGGCACCGTAAACTCGCCGCGGCCCTCGCTTTTCTGTTCAAAATAGTACGCGCCGATCCAGCCGCTCACGCGGGAGCTGTTAAACGCGGCACGGAGCTCGTAGGACGTCACCCGTTGATCGTTATCACTCGGGGAAATCGGTAAATTGATTGTCGCAGGCAAGCCGATATTGAAACGCCGTCCAAGTTCAGAATCCTCACGGGTTACCAGTCCAATGAGCGTCCAACGATCGTTGAGGGCATAGCTGACATCTGCGATGTACCGATTGGAGTCGATATCGCTGAAATTGATGCGGGTGTGCGTCTCTCCGGCGAATGGATCGAAGGCGTCAAACGCAGGGTCACCAAAGGCTACCGGTGCAATCGCAAAGTTGAAGTCACCCGTCTCAGTCTCCGCCCGCTCAGCGATCAGCTCAACTCGCAGGCCATCGATGGCCGCCGGCTCATAGAGCAACTTGCCGCGGGCGGTATAGATATCGAAGAATTGTTGATCCAGGCCCGTGCTAACCTCTTTGTGTCCCGTGTTCTGCTCCTGCTGATCGTAGGAAAAGCGAAAGGCCAGCTGGTCGTCGATGATCGGGCCACTGACAGCAAAAGAGGCGTTCTGAAGGTCCTGAGTCGCGGCCTGAACGCGGGCGCGGGCGGTCCATTCGTAGGTTGGGTCGGCGGTATATGACACGATTGCCCCAGACAGGGCGTTTCGGCCTTGAATGGTGGACTGGGGTCCTCGGAGCACCTCAACCTGCGCTATATCCCACACCGACTGAATACCGCTGAGCGCGAGACCTAAGGGTGCACCGTCGACGTAGAGCTGGCTGGTTGATCCTGTGCCCGCGCCGCCGACACCTCGCGCGTTTACGCCGCGAATCGAATAATTTGACCCGCCGATCAGATTGACGGAAACATTGGGCGTACGCAGCAAGATGTCGTCTACGCTAAACAGCACCTCGTCCTCGATCCGTTCGGTCGTAAAAAGCTCTACCGAGGTCGAAGTTTTCTGCAGCGTCTGATCTTTCTTCGTACCGTAAACGAGCATCTCTTCGAGGACGCGCGTATCAGTCGATTGCTCGACAGTCGTATTGGCCGCTCGCCCGGGCGCTGACGCGATAACAAAGGTCTTGGCGCCGCGCGCCTGAGCGACAAGATCTGACCCTGCCATGGCCTCGGCCAAGGCCTCCTTGGCACCCATCTCTCCGTAAATGGCCGGCGCCTCACGGCCTTGGGTCAGCTCATCCGACGCAACGACGGTGATCGAGAATGCTCGCCCGATGGCCACCAGGGTGCTGGATAACGGCTGAGCCTCAATCGCGAGCGTTGCCGTGGGCTGCGCCTGGGACCAGGCTGGTAAGTAAGTGATAAGGCAGGCGACAAGGGCCGCTCCTCGAAAGCGAGAAGGCGAGCGCAGTGCTTTGAACATGTGAGCAGATCCTTTCCGAGCGCTTAGTTCGCGACTGATTCTCAATCGCATCACTATGAAGACTGCCAGGGCAGGGAAAGTGACACATTGTTCTTTATTATTTTTTAGGGCTGCGCTGAATCCTTCCTGCTGAGGACAATTCTTTTCCCCGCTGAAGCGTCGACAACCTCAACCGGCAAGGCGGCCGTCAGAGCATCCAGCAGCACCTCCGGGTCTGCGGCGGCGAAAGTGCCCGATAGCTCGAGAGCCCTGGCATTTTCTTCAACGTCGACCGGGTATGGTGCGTAGCGGTTCAAATCTGCAACCACTTCGGCCAACTGCGCATTCACATAAATCAACTGACCCATCCGCCAGGCGCCAACGTCGGTGATCGGCGTCAGCCTAACCGGGCCAAGACCATCTCCCTGAGTTGCCATAACGCTCTGGCCGGCGGTCAACGTTACGGAGCGCAGTGCCGCGTTGGGCTGACGCACCCAGGCTGTATTAACCTCGGATCGGTCAAGCACCTGAGGGTGGGAAACTCGCACCTCTCCCTCGGCAACCGTCACCGCCAGCTGATTCCCGCGGCGCCGAAGCTCAAAGGCTGTGCCGGTCACATCCACACGGGCTGCACCAGCGCCAACGCTGAACGGGACGCCAACCTGTTTCACCACGTCAAAAAACGCGTCACCATCGACCAACTCGGCCGTCCGTTGCCGGTCGTCGATTGCAACCTCGACCCGGCTCAATGGGCCCAACATCAGCCGTGAACCGTCTTCCAACACGAAGGACTCAGGCTTGCCGCGACCCGTCTGAAAGACCTGGGTTGGCGTAGGCGCCAACTCATCCTGAGACCCGATCGGTAATTTGAACCCGGCCACGAGCGCCACGGCTAGCGCGGCGACGCTTGCGGCGGCCGCCCATCCCAAGCGGAGGCCCGCACGGCGGCTCCTTGCCGGCAGCTCGGAGACGGCTGATCCGGGACTAGCCCCCGCCGAATTCAGCAACTCCGCGTCGTATTCGACCTCACCCAGCGCCGCCCAGAGGATCTCGGCATCGGCAAACGCCGCCGCGTTTTCCGGATGGCCTGCCAACCAGGACTCAAACTCAGCCTGCTCATCGCCGGCCAGCCCGCCGTCGTCGATGCGGGCGCGCCAGAGATGTGCCTCGCTCACGATTAGCTCGCCGACCTCAGTCATTCGCCCCTTTCCTCGTCCGATTGACCCTGCGCAGCCAGGGCGGCAGCCAGCGCTGTGGTCGCGACAGCGATGTGGCGGACGGCCGACGAGCGGCTAACGCCGCACTGTTCGCCGGCGGCGGCCGGGGTCAGTCCGTGCACTCGATTTAAGATAAAAATTTTGCGTCGTCGTTCGGGCATAGCCTTTAACGTGCGCATGACCAGCGAGAGCTGCTGCTTTGAACTGAAGACGCGTTCGGGCTCGAAGTTGTCACATCCCTCGCTGAAGTAGCGACGTATTACCTCATCCCGATGATCACTTCTCACCGCTAGCTTGCGTTTCTCCGTGAGTAAGACATTTCTCGCTGCGATCCACAGGAAACCCTCGGGGTCTCGGATATCATCCAGCGCGTTGCGGCGGCTTAGCCGCTCAAATGCAGCCTGGGCAACGTCCTCCGGATCCGGCGGCCCGGCACCGTACGTTGCGCGAAGTCCGCCAACCAGCTTGCTGAAATAACGCTCGTAAAGCTGTCGAAAAGCCGGGAGTCTCAGCGTATGGTACGAGGATTGCTCGACGTCGTCGGGTGGCGGGGGCGACACGTCGCCGACGTCAGTGACTTTTAAGGTCATGGCCTGGCTACGAGGCGTTCCGTGAGGCGGAAGCGTTATTCCGCGGCACTCGGTACCCGAATCGCTTTGGCCGTGAGAGAGCGCTCGACCGAAAGGTTGGGTGCAAGGACACCGAGTCAGGCAGAGCGCCAAAGAAGCGCCGCGTACGCCGGAGCGCTCACATCTCTACCCATCTGCGGAAGCAACCTCTGGACTCTCGTCGTTCGCGGTATCCGTGAGAGGTGGCGCCAGCTGAGCGTCAAGTTCAAGATGTTTGATCAAAAAAGTGCTGAGTCGGCGATAGTAAGCGCGCGAGTCTGAGCGCATCTGAAATCCATGCCCCGCCGGCAGAATCATAGTCTCGATGGGTCGCCCTAACAGCTTCATCACCATATCCATGCGGTTAAAGTGCTCAATATCGACGCGCTGGTCAAACTGACCGTGGGCAAGGAACAATGGTCGACCAAGATCGACGGCCCGATACAGCGGAGAAACCTCCTTGAGCGAAGCCAAATCGGTTTTGGGATCGCCAAGAATCTCCCGCATTCTTGCGACGAGATCCTCGTCCTGGCTCCAGTCGCTGGACGAAAACATCAGCGGCAAATCCGTAGGGCCCGACAACGACGACGCGCAGCGATAGCGCTCGGGTCGGCGAATGATATTCATCATAGCCGAATAGCCGCCATAGCTGCCGCCATGGGCACAAATTCGTCGCGGATCGATGTTGTGTTCGGCAATGACCCGGTCGACCAGCAGATCGATATCATCCTCGATGGCGCGCCCCCATTCACCTTCACCCGCCTTCTCAAAACGCTCCCCGAAGCCTGAGCTTCCGCGATAGTTGGTTCTGAGCACCGCCGCGCCCAGCGCCGCAAAGTATTGGGCTTCGTAGTCAAAGTGATTGGCGTCCCTGACGCCGATAGGTCCGCCGTGAGACACCACCAGCAGCGGTGGCTGCTCTACGTGGCTCGGCAAGGTCAGATAACCTTCGATGTCAAAACCATCCTGCGATTTCGCCCTGACCACCAGCGTTTTCGCCATTGCCACCGAGTCGAGCTGCGGCGCGACGCTGCCGATCTCAATGAGTTCATTGTTTGGCCCGTCGCGGTAGAGCAGAGTCCCTCGGCTGGTGGGGGATTCCACGAGCACCACCGCAAACTGATCGTCCACGTCACGGGACATCACATAAGCCGTTTGGTCGGGGAACCGCTCTGACACTGCGCTTAACCAGCCATCCTGCTCGGCGACCAGGTAGTCTCGCCTTACCCTTCCATCTTCCGTGTATTCGATGGCGAGCGGACGCCCGTCCGCAGGATTGATAATGATGTTGCTGAGGTCGAGGGTTGGGTGCTCGTACAGGGTCTCGCCGAACTGTCCGGACACGACATCGAGTTCGCGCGCGACCAGCTTTTTATTCTCGTCGTCTGTGAGCACCAGCAGCTTCTGTCGACTTGAGAAATAGCTCAGGGGCTTGAAACGCGCCTGACCGGCAATCGTAAAGATCTTTTTCCAGCGGGTCTTTTGGCGCAGCCAAAGGTCAAAGTTGCCGTCCTTTCCTTCCCTGACCGCAAACCTCAGCTGCCCTGCCCGGTCGGAGTACCAGTAAAGGCCGTCGGTAATGCGCCCATTGAGTCGGTTCTTGGTCCGATAAGTGGTGTCGTCAACAAGCCCCTGGCTGTCAATCTGAACCTTGTATACGCCACCACCCTTGTCGGCCACCAGAGAAAAAAGAAAAGCGCTCTCCTGATCAACAAGCGGGTCTACAAGAAAACCCGGGGCACCCAACGAAATCATAAACGTCTCGGAAAACTCCTCGCCGTCATAGGTGAAGCGCCCGAGCCAGTGGCGCCAACGCATCGAGATCCCCGAACGGGCGAGGATCATCACGGTTCGGTCCCCCAGCCAGCGCAGCTCGGCCGCTGTGCCCGTCCGGCCATCACCGGTATTGGCGAGAACCATGAACTTCCCGCTTCTTGGGTCAAGGATTTCGACCTGTTCAAACCCTTCTCGGAGCGTTTTGACCATGACCAGCTGCCCGTTCGGGCTGAGCTCCGCATCGTGGTAGAGATCATCCGCAAAGAAATCGTCCGGTTGAACGGATTGTGCAACCGCCGCCGCGGCGACCGACCAGCAGCACGCAACAAGCACCGCGCGGAGGAGCATCATCAAGTGTCCTGTTTGGCAAGTTCGTTGTATTTCAGCGCGTGTCCACAAGGCCCTGGGGCAAGGCGCGAGCGGCCGGCCAGGGTGGTTCCCTGGCCAAGGCTCGCAACGCCGCTCCAGGCCTTGTGGTGCGCGCCCGAAGGGAGCCCCCTTGGGCACCAATAACCGCGTTGCATCGCTTGCCAAGGGCTACGGCCATTGCCGGCGCGATGCGCCTTGTTCTTGGCGC